>CAZGER010000240.1:1740-3468 GCA_964524565.1 uncultured Chthonomonas sp.
GCGGGTGTCGGGGACGGACTGCGCCCTTGCCCAGAGGAGCCTATCGACCAGCCAGTGCAGTGCGTATCCGATTGTGACCCCGAGGAGGATCCATTTGAAGTACTCGCCCACTGGCGTTAGGATACTCGCGGAGGCAAAGTTAGCGTAGACGAAACCCTGAACGTTTGTACCGGTCTTGAACCCCGGAGGTCGGGGGATGTGTCAAATATACTGGGAGTGCCTGGGGATTGCTTTGGGCGCCAAGGAGATTGAGATGAACTTTAGAATGCTCGCCACATGGGTGATTTTGGGACTGTTGTTCCTGTTACCCGGTTGTGGAGGCAGTAGCGGTCAGGGGGGCACAAACCTGATGTCGATGTTTCTGACTGATGACCTGAACACAGGTTATTCGTCGGTATGGGTCCGCATCCACGAAGTGGAGCTTGAGTACGCGGGGGGCTCGGACAAGGTCTTTGACTCATCGACCGGTATCGAGGTCGACCTGCGGGCATTGAACGCGGCTGGGACGAACAAGTTCTCGTTTTTGAACACGGCGAACCTGCCGACGAGGACTTACACGGGTGCGAAGGTGACGTTTGGGCGGAGCCTGACGCTGTTCCCGACTGCTGGTGCGCCTCGGACGGTGTCGTTCGACCCGGTGTACGACCAGTCGAACGGGCGTTCTCGCGTGCAGTTCAACTTTGTCGCTCCGGTGGCGAGTTCTGCCGGTGGGAGCTTTGTCATCGACTTCGACCTGGCGAACTGGGTCGAGGCTGGCGGGTTTGTGACGGCTGTCATCAAGCTCCACAACGGTTCTGGGATCGACAATCCTGCCAACCAGGTTGACGAGGATTGGCACGGGACGGTTTCTCAGCTTTCCAACGACGGTGGCGGGGCTTATTCGTTCGCTTTGAACGTATCGGCGAGCCAAGTGTTGAAGGTCGGTGTCTCGGCGTCGACGGTGGTGATGAACTCGAACGGCCAGGGTTCTCCTGTCCTTGCGAACGGCCAGTTCGTGGAGGTCCGGGGCAAGTTCAACCGTTCGACCGGGAAGGTCGATGCGTCGGTCGTAAAGATCGAGGACTCGAGTTCTTCGGGCGAGCAGAAGGTCGAGGGCGCAACGTCGGCGATCAATTCTGGCGCTGGGACGTTCGACGTCGCCACATCTGAGGTCCGCGGGTTCTTGCCAACTGAGGCGACTGTCCACGTGACGACCTCTGGCACGACGCGGTTCTTTGCCGACAACGGGCTTGCGATCACGAAGGACCAGTTCTTTGCTGCGATCGGTTCTGGCGCGGCGGCTGAGGTCGAAGGGACATACACGTCTGGCACGAACACGATGGCGGCGGCCAAGGCCAAGCTGGAGGACCACTCTGGTTCGGACTTTTACGACGAGGCCAAGGGCGGCGTGACGACGTTCAACACGACGGCGGCGACGCTTTCGGTGCAGGTGACCGAGTGGGAAGGCTTTGCTTTCACTCTTGGTGGTGTCCTGCCGATTACGACGACGGGTTCGACGAGCTATCGGGACTCTTCCGGATCGTCGATGAACCAGACGCAGTTCTTTAGCGCGCTGGTGTTGAACTCGAATGTGAAGGTCGAAGGGACTTTCGCCAACGGCTCGATGACGGCCAAGCGGCTGGAGTTCCGGAGTTCTGGTTCGGGCGGTGGCGGAGGCCAGCACGAGGCCAAAGGCTACGTTTCTAGCCCGAACGTGGGCGCTGGCACGTTCACGCTGGACCTGTTCAG
>CAZGER010000240.1:3478-3791 GCA_964524565.1 uncultured Chthonomonas sp.
TGGTTCGGCTTTGGCGGCTCGTTCGGCATGGACATGAACGTGACGATGCTGACGACGGCGACCTATCGCGACGGTGACGGCAACCCGGTGACGAAGGAGCAGTTCTTTGCCCTGCTGGTGGCGGGTTCCGCCGCCGAGGTGGAGGGGACTGCGACGGGCACGAACTTCACTGGCGTGAAGGCCAAGATCGAAGACTGAGTCCGGGCCTGATCAGACAGGGGGGCGCGCGGCGGTCACTCGCCGCGCGCCCCTTTTTGCGCCTGGGTTCAGGGGGACTTTGTCTGGTGGTTGGGGCCGGACGGTCGGAGGTTGT
>CAZGER010000241.1:0-3786 GCA_964524565.1 uncultured Chthonomonas sp.
CGGAAACCCTTAATGTCCGAGGTGGATGCGAGACTGTCCTGGGTCGTGGCGGCGGCGACTGCCGGCTGGGACGTCAGAACCAGGGCTGTCGCGACGCTGACAAGGAGGATTCCGGCGAGCGCAGCGACGGCCACGCTCCTGCGGCGGTCAAAAGGCGGTTCCACCACGAGGTCCTGCGAAGCCACGGCTTTGCGGAGCTGGGCGAGTCGGATGCGGTCAAGGGCGGAGTCCGGTTCAAGCTCGAGGACTTGCTCGTAGCAGCTGGCGGCTTCCTCGTATTTCTGTTCCTTTTCGTAGCAGTCGCCGAGGAGGGCGAGGGCTTTGGCGCTGGTGGGGTCCGACTCCAGGACAGTCTCGGCAACGAGCTTTGCCTCCTTTTGACGCCCGTCCGCGACAAGGCGCAGGCCGTCGGCAATGAGCTGCTCGTTCTCTTTCTTGATCTCTTCGAGCGAGTCTGCGGGCAACTCGGCGCCGCACTGACGGCAAAACCGGCTGTCCACTGTGTTGCCTTGCTGGCACTGATCACACTTGATGGTACGCATGCCTGACCCAGACGCTCGCTTGAATTCTACCTTGCGTCTGGTTCAAAGACGTTCGAGACCGTGAGAATCGTTCAGGTCCCCTGGAAGACCCACGATGCGTTTATACTCAATGGCCGTGGCAAACGCCCTTCGAACAGCCCTCTACGACTCTCACGTGGCATGTGGGGGAAGGATCGTCGAGTTTGCGGGATACGACCTGCCGGTCCAGTACACAGGCGTGATCGCCGAGTCCAAGGCTGTCCGCAAGGGGGCTGGGATGTTCGACGTGAGCCACATGGCGCGCCTGGACCTTTCTGGCGACAGGGTCGTTGAGTTCCTGGAGCAGGTGACCACCAACGACGTTTCCAAGCTCACGGACGGTCGGGGGCAGTACTCGATGCTCCCCAACAAGGACGGTGGGATCGTGGACGACATCATCGTCTACCGGCTTGGCCAGACGACATTCAAGATGGTCGTAAACGCGGCCAACCATGCCAAAGACGTTGCCCATTTGAGCCAGGAGAACACTTTTGGCGTCGAAATCCGGGACCTCACAAGCGAAACTGTGATGGTCGCGGTGCAAGGACCGACGGCCGTGGAGACCCTCGCTGGCATATGCTCCGATCCCGAGGGTGTTCGATCGGCAGGCATGTTCGGGGTAGTTGAGGCGACGTTTGGCGGTGTCGCCTGCTTCGCGGCGCGGAGCGGCTACACGGGCGAGGACGGGTACGAGCTTGTCTGCCCGGCTGGAGACGGGCCGCGACTGTGGCAGGCCCTTCTGGACGCAGGGGTGGTGCCGTGCGGCCTCGGCTCGCGAGACGTCCTCCGGGTCGAGGCAGGTCTGCCTTTGTACGGCCACGAGTTGGGAGACGAGCTCTCACCGATCGCTGCCGGGCTCGGCTGGGTGATCGGCAAAGAGAAGCGGTTCTTGGGCTCGGACGAGATCAACCGGGCTCGGGGGGAGGGAACGCCCCAGAAGCTCCAGGGGATCAAGATGGCATCGCGCAGGCTGCCAGGCCCAGGAATGAAAGTCTACGTTGACGGTACCGAGGTCGGCACGGTGACGAGCGGCGTTTATTCGCCATTGCTTGAGTGCGGGATCGGATTTGCGTTCATAGATTCTGCCGTGAAGTTGGACACACCGTGCGAGGTTGACGTCCGTGGCTCCCGCGAGGCGGCGGCGGTTGTCAACAAGCGGTTTTTCAAACGCGGGTGATTCTTTTGTCGGCGAGCCTTCAAAGGACTGGCGAAGTGACCAATAACGGGAGTGTAGCGCCATGAACCAGCTTCAGGACTGCCCGATCCTCGGCCTGACCGACGACTTCCCGAACATCGTGTTCGTCGTCCGCCACGTGCCCTCGAACAAATATGGCTGTTACTGCCATGACGGGATCCACGGGCTGGCGTGTTTTTCGACCGAGTCCGGGGCGAAAGAGTTTGGCGAGATGATCGGCATGGTCGGCATGCACCCCGAGGAAGTCGGCTTCGACGAGGCCCGGGAAATCGCCAAGGACCGCCCCCTTCCGATCACTTCTTTGATGCTGCTCGACGATCTCGACGATCCGAGCATCCACTACGTCCGGTAGTGCCTGCTCGGTAGACTTTGCGCTATGGCAGCGCGCCATGTCGCGTTCATCGGTGCAGGCGACATGGTCTGCGGCCCCGAGGTGCTGTCCGCACTCGCGATGTTTGCACCCATCGACGGTCTGGAAGTGAGCCTCTACGACCCTCACCCTGAGCGCCTTGGACTGATGGACCTGCTGTTGCGCCGCATGACCGAAGGGGACAAGACTGGGCCGTCGGTGTTCGCAGAGCCGCACCTCGAGCTCGCCTTGGAGCACGCCACCGACGTCCTCGTGTGCTTGTACGACGAGTGCTGTGAGCGGATGTCGCTGAGGACCGAGGCCCCCTCTCTCGAGAACTTTGCCGAGTTCGACGACCCTTGGGAGTTGCGCCGCGGGGACTACAACCGACCGACCCCGCCCGAAGAGTTGAACGAGTTCACACGGAGCATCCTCTCGCGCCCGGTCTGCGGCGAGCCAGGAGGCGTGAGCGTCTTCGAGACGGCGGTCCGGATGGTGGTCGCGCAATGCCAGCCGGGGGCACGGCTCTTGAACCTAACGCCGTGGAAGGACGTCCCCAACGTGCTCGAGATGAAGTCAATCGGCTGGCCCGCTCAAATGAGTGAGGCAGAGCTGGCCAGCCGTCCGCACCAGGTATTGCGATGGGTCCGGGCGGACGAGCCACTTTCGGCCCTCCTTGTCCATGCGGACGAGCTGGCTGTCTACGGTTGGCTGGCTGGGGGCAAGTAGGACCAGAGAACGATCTGGGGCGAAGGGACATTTGGTGAGTGTATGAAGAGAACGGGTTTGATCGCGCTTTCGGCTTTTGTGACGATGGTCGGCTGTGTGGCCAACGTGCCGGCCCCAACCCAGTCGGCCGGTGGACAGGGGGTAGGGCACGGGGCGGTGAAACTGGCTCCGACCACCTACCGTGCAGCCAAGGGCGCAAAGCTCCAGCGGGCGATTTTGGCCGGAGGGTGTTTTTGGGGCACGGAGTTCCACTTTCGGGCTTTGCCTGGGGTGACGGCGACGGCTGTCGGCTACATCGGGGGCACAACATCGAACCCGACTTACGAGCAAGTCTGCACCCATAAATCCGGACACGCCGAAGCTGTGATGGTCGAGTTTGACACGAGCAAGCTGGCGTTCAGAGACGTTCTTGCACGGTTTTGGGACGTCCACAACCCGTGCACTCTCAACAGCCAAGGGCCGGACTATGGGGACAACTACCGCTCGGCGATTTTTTATCTGAACGACGTCCAAAAGGCAGAGGCTGAGAAGTCGATGCGGGAGGCGGCCCCACGGTTTAAGCGACCCATCGTGACGCAGCTGGTCAAGGCTCCGACGTTCTGGTTGGCGGAGGAATACCACCAACAGTACGCCGAGAAGACGGGCAAGAACCACTGCCCGATCGATCGTCGGGACCACGTCGGTGGCGGCTAGTTGGATGACTTGTGCGGGTTGGCGAGCCGCTTCATGTGCTTGAGGGGCAGCCACACAAACTCGGCTTTGCCGATGATGGAGGATCGGGGCACGAGGCCCCAGTAGCGTCCGTCTGACGATCCGTTGCGGTTGTCACCGATCATCAAGTACATCCCGTCTGGGATCTTCGCCGCCGGCAGGTCTGCGACCAGGCCCCACTGGGTTGTGGGGAGCCCGTAAGCTGAAGACCACAAGTTGACGGTGACCCCGCCGAGCCCGTC
>CAZGER010000242.1:0-3785 GCA_964524565.1 uncultured Chthonomonas sp.
GGCGAGATGCAGGCACCGGGGGTCTGGGTCGGCGAGGGCACCAAGATCGATGAGTCGGCAGAGATCATCGGACCGACCTACATCGGGGCGAAGACGGTGGTCAAGCGTGGTGCGCGGGTCGGGCCAGGCTCGGTCGTCGGTGACGACTGCCTGGTCGAGGAAGACGCAGTGATTGAGGGTTCGGTCGTGTGGGACCGTAGCTACATCGGCACGGAGGTGGAGGTCAGCGGCGGGATCGTCGGTTCACGCTGCACCGTCAAGCGCGAGAGCCGCATCCAGGACGGCGCGGTGGTCGGCGACCGCTGCCTTCTTGATGTCGGTTGCACAGTCCGTCCCCGCGTCAAGGTGTGGCCAGACAAGACGATCGACCGGGGATCGACCCTGACGATGTCCCTGATCGTCGGCAACCGGTGGCGGGGCTCTTTGTTCCGCGACCTGGGCGTCGCCGGTTTGAGCAACATCGAGGTCACACCGGAGTTCGCGACCCGTCTGGCGATGGCGTTCGGCTCGGTGAGGGCAGAGGGAAGCGTCGTGGCGGTCAGCCGCGACAGTAGCCGGAGCAGCCGCATGATCAAACGGTCGGTGATGTCGGCCCTCTTGAGCTCTGGCTGCGAGGTGGTCGACCTTCACGGAAAGCCCGTGCCGATCGCAAGGCACTACATCAGCCGCAGCAGGGTCGATGCTGGCATCAGCGTCCGCAAGCAGCCGGGGAACAACCGTCTGAGCCTGCTGGAGTTTTTTGACTCCAAAGGGGAGTACATGGGCCTGCAGACCGAGCGCAAGGTCGAGTCCGCGTTCTTCAGGGAGGACTTCCACCGGGCGGACATGGAGTCCCTTGGGATCATCGACGAGGCCCTCCAGCCGGTGGAGGCGTACTCACGGGACTTTGTGAACGCCCTGCCCCAGCCTGTGCAGGATTCCAGGCCCAAGATCGTGGTGGACTACGGCTACAGCTCCGTCAGCCCATTGTTCCCGAGCCTGTTGGGAAAGTGCGGGATCGATGCCGTCAGCCTGAACAGCTACAACGATGCCAGGTCGGCGCCCCGCAAGCAAGAGGAGGTGAACCGGCACGTCGAGAACCTGCAGCAGATGGTTCCTAGCCTGGGCTACTGGCTCGGCGTGTTGGTGCTGAACGAGGGCGAGAACATCGTGGTCGTGGACGACCAAGGACTTCCGGTCAGTGGTAACGGCCTGTTCGCGGCCATGTGCTGGCTCCTGGCCCGGCACTCGCCTTCGGCCAAGTTCGTGATGACGACGTCCGCCCCTGGCCGGCTGGAGAAAATGGTCGTTGGGCTGGGGGGGAACGTCGTCCGGTGCAAGTCTGGGGTGAGGGACCTGATGGCCACGGCGTCCCGCGAAGGTGCCCGGTTTGCCGGGAACGAGTCGGGCGGGTTCGTCTTCCCGGCCCTCCAACCTGGCTTTGACGGAATGATGTCGATCGTCGCCCTGGTCAGGATGCTCCAGTCGCACAGGTGCTCGCTGAGCGAGGTCCTGACCGAGGTCCCGGAGTTCCACGTGGCTCAGACAAGCGTCAAGTGTCCTTGGGAGGCCAAGGGCAAAGTGATGCGCCGACTTTCCGAGAACATCCCGCAGGACAGGAAAGCCGAGTTTGTCGACGGAATTAAGCTCTACGACGACGATTCTTGGGCGCTGGTCCTGCCAGACTCTTATGAACCGGTCATCCACGTGATGGCCGAGTCTGATTCTCTTGTTGAGAGCCAAGGGCTTGTGAACCAGTACCGTCAATTGATCGAGGAGTACCAGGCAGGGTGAAGGTCCTGATCCCTGGTGTGATCGGCCTTGTTTTGGCCGGTGGCCTCGTTGCGAGCGGGTCGCGGGGCACGTCCAGTCCTCCGCAGAGCGCGACCGCCCAGACGGCTCCGACGGTCGAACTTCCCGAGCCGTCTCCCAGGATCACGAAACGTCCTGGCAACAGGATGGGGGACGTGCTGGTTCTGATGTACCATCGGACTGGCCCGGAAGAAAAGCGGATGGTCCGCTCTCGCAAGAACTTTGCGAACGATCTGGCCAGACTGTACAAAGCTGGGTACCGGCCAGTGACCCTGGACGAGTACACCAGCAACACGATGGACATCCCGCGCGGGGCCTCGCCCGTCGTGATGAGCTTTGACGACTCGGACCCGAGCCAGCTGACTATGCTCAAAGACGGCACGGTCGATCCCAAGTGCATGGTCGGGATCTGGATGGCGTTCCACAAAAAGCACAAGGACTTTCCAGTGAAAGGCACGTTCTTTGTCCTGCCCAACGGCCCGTTCGGGCAGTCCAAGATGCAGGCCAAGAAGCTGGGCCTGTTGAGATCGCTTGGGTGCGAGATCGGATCGCACACCGCCCTCAAGAAGTTGCCGGACGAGGCGGTCTGCAAAGAACTCGGCGCGAGCTACGAGTTCATCAAGAAGCTCGGGTTCGTCGGTAGGTCGATGGCCACCCCCTACGGCATCGCCCCCAAGAACAGGAAGCTGCTTGAAACGTGGACCTACAACGGCAAGAGCTACCGGTACGCCAACATCTGCCTTGCCGGGTCTTCGCCCGCGCCGAGCCCCCTGAGCAAGAGTTTCGACCGGCGACGTATCCCACGGGTCCAAGCGTACAACGGCACTCTCGGTATAACCTATTGGTTGAACAGGGAAGGCAAAGATTTCAAACCTTACGTACAGCCATGAGTGTCCTTTCTGAACGTGAGCCTGGCACCGTCACCTTGAAGGACGTCAAGAGCAACCCCAAGGTCCGTATGCTCATCGATGGTGCGAACGAGGTGATGAACTCGATGGGTTACACCGAGCACGGCCACAGGCACGTCGGGATCGTCGCCGGGATCACCAAGCACATCATGGAGGCCATGAGGCTCCCAGAACGGGAGATCGAGCTCGGCCAGATCGCCGCATACCTCCATGACATTGGAAACGTGATCAACCGCATCGACCACCCGATCAGCGGCGCCAACATCGCCTACTCGATCCTGGACGAGATGGGGATGTCGCCCCACGAGATCGCCCCGGTGCTGGGCGCGATCGGCAACCACGAAGAGCTGGCCGGACTCCCCGTGAGCTACATGTCCGCCGCGCTGATCCTTGCCGACAAGAGCGACGTTCACAGGTCGCGCGTGCAAAACCCGATCGTGGAGTCGTTCGACATCCACGACCGCGTCAACTACGCCGTCATCAAGAGCAAGGTGGACGTGGACGTCACGTCGAAGACCATCCGCCTGCGGTTAGAGAACGACCCGACCGTCGCGAGCGTGATGGAGTACTTCGAGATCTTCTTGAGCCGCATGGTCATGTGTCGCAAAGCGGCAGCCTTCCTGGGGTACCGGTTCTCGCTCGAGGTCGACGGCGTCAGCCTCGAATAGCTGAAAGGGCTTCCCACGCCTGTTCTGCGATCTCTTCGGGAGTCTGCGTGGCGTCGATCGTCCGCCACCTTTCGGGTTCCCGCGCTGCCTCGGCCAAAAACCCAGCCCGCACTTTGTTGTGGAACTCGATCGGTTCGGCGTCCAACCGGTCTTTGTCCTTGACACGGGCCAGGCCGACCTCCACCGGAAGGTCCAGGAGCAGAACGATGTCCGGCCTGAGGTTGTCGGTTGCGACCAGGTTGAGTTGCCGTAGCAGTCCCAGGTCGAGCCCCCGCCCATAGCCCTGGTAGACCACCGTGGAGTCGGCGTGGCGGTCGCACAGGACGACCAGTCCACGATCCAGCGCCGGCTTGACGATGCTCGCAACGTGTTGGTGCCGGTCGGCCAAGAACAAGAACAGCTCCGTGACAGGTTCAAG
>CAZGER010000243.1:0-3741 GCA_964524565.1 uncultured Chthonomonas sp.
CGATGCCTTCTTCCTCGAGTTTTTTGACGAGGGTCGCCTCGGTGTAGCGGGCGGGAGGTTTGGTCTGGTGGGAGGCGGCCTTGACTGCTTCGGTGGAGGCGAGGGTGGGGTTGTCGCCGACCTTGAGGGACGGCAGGAGGGTCTCTTTATCGTCGAGGTCAGATTCTGGGTCGTCGGCGCCTTCGACGTATGCCCTGAGAAAGCCGGGGAACAGGATGGCCTTGCCGGAGGCGGTGAAGACGTGGTCATCGCCTTTGAGGGGGACGGTGGTTTCGACCTTTGTCCTTTCGACGCGGGCGGGGACCATCTGGCAGGCGACGGTGCGCTTCCAGATGAGGTCGTAGAGCTTGAACTGTTCGTCGGTGAGCCTGGACTTGATGGACGTCGGGGTCCGGGAGAGGTCGGTCGGTCGGATCGCTTCGTGGGCCTCTTGTGCGTTCTTGGCCTTGCTTTTGTAGCGTTTGGGCTCTTGGGGGAGGTATTCGGGGCCGTACATATCGCGGATGACGCCGCGCGCTTCTTGGAGCGCCCTCTCGGCGAGGGTGAGGGAGTCTGTCCTCATGTACGTGATGAGTCCGACCGCGCCACCGCCGATATCGACGCCTTCGTAGAGGGCCTGGGCGATCTGCATCGTCCTTCGGGCCGGGTATCCGAACTTGCGGTTGGCCTCTTGCTGGAGCGAAGAGGTCATGAAGGGTACGGGCGGGTTTTCGACGCCGGGTTTGGTCTCTGCCTTGGTGACGGTCCAGGGCTCGGCAGTGGCTAGGCCGTCGGCGATGAGTTTTGCGGCCGCGAGTTCCAGGTGGATCGCGTTTTTGCGGGTCAGGTTGCCGAGATCGTCGAAATCGGAGCCGTCTGCGACCGGTTTGCCGCCGATCCTTTCCAGGCGGGAGGCGAAGGTCGTCCCGTTATGGGAGAGTTGCGCGCTGACGGAGGCATAGTCGACGGTGACGAAGTCTCGTCGCTCTTTTTCGCGCATGACGACGAGTCGGACGGCGACGCTTTGGACCCTACCGGCCGAGAGTCGGGGCCGGACTTTCTTCCACAGGAGGGGGGAGAGGGTGTAGCCGTAGAGGCGGTCGAGGATCCTTCGGGTCTCTTGGGCACGGACGAGGGACTCGTCGAGCTGTCGGGGGTTCTTGACGGCGGCCAGGATCGCTTCCCTGGTGATCTCGTGGAAGACGATGCGCTCGATCCGGACGCCCTTTTTGGGTTTGAGAAGTTCGAGGACGTGCCAGGAGATGCTCTCGCCCTCCCGGTCTTCGTCGGTTGCGAGCATGAGGACGGAGGCGTCTTTGGCGGCTTTGCGGAGCTCGGCGACGTGGGTTTTTTTGTCGGCGGTGACGACGTAGAGGGGTTCAAACCTGGATTCGGTGTTGACGCCGAGCTTGGCCCACTTCTGCTTTTTGAGCTCTTCCGGGATGTCTTTGGCCGATTCTGGGAGGTCTCGGACGTGGCCGAAGGACGCGACGACTTTGTACCCGTCGCCCAAGAATTGACCGATCGTCTTGGCTTTTGCAGGTGACTCGACGATGACGACAGACTTGGGCATAGTGGTTGAGCTACGGGTTTCTACCCACGGCAGACGCACAGAGTCAACCGGTTGACTCGGTCCTTTGCGTACTTCGTGACTAATGGCGGGGTTGGGGAACATCCCAGGTCCCAGCATGCGTTCCTGCCGGTGGGCACGTCATAAATACGAACGCATGGCACAAAAAAGACTTGTTCTGGTTTTGATAGCGTTGCTATCTTCGGTTTTCGCCTGGGCGGACACGCACTGGTTCGGTCTTTACATGCAAGGGACGAAGATCGGCTACACGAGGACAACGAGCACGGTCGTGGACGCCAAGCCTGCGGTGGAGCGGCGCGACAGCAAGACTGTCGTGACGACCCAGATGCTGGGGCAGGAGATGCAGATCGAGATCGAGACGAGCACTTGGATCGACCGGTCTGGGCGGCCGACGAGGATGGTGTTCAAGAACACATCGGCCGGTCGTGTGATGACGGTGGACGCTGAATTTTTGGCGGACAAGGTGGTGGCGAACGTGGATTCGAACGGGTCGAAGTTTGCGAAGACTGTCGCGATCCCTGCCGACGCGAAGCTGATGGACGACCCGTCGGAGTCGTTTTTGCGGGGTGGTCTCCCGAAACCTGGGAGCAAGACAAAGGGCTATGTGTTCGCGCCGGACATGTTGGACCTGGTGCTTGTGACGGTCGAGGTGAAGGGGAAGACCAAGGTGGAGGTCGGGGGGGTCTCGTACGATTCGTGGCACATCGTGCTGGACGATCCGCGGGCGCAGATGCAGGTCTTTGCCTCGGAGAAAGGGGACGTGATCAAGGTGACGGGGCCGATGGGCATGGAGCTGAGGCCGGAGACCGAGGCGGTGGCGACGAGCTTTACGGCGTCGCGGACGGACCTAGCCGACGCGAGCTCTTTGCGGCCGACGGGGATGGGGATCGACACTTCGAAAAGCAAGTTGACGTTGAGCATCACGGGGGCCGACCTTTCGGCGATCCCGAGCGACTTTGGCCAGTCGGCGACGAAAGTGCCTGGGGGGTGGAACCTGGTCATCAAGCCGATCTTGGCCCCGAACGAGAAGACGACGATTTTGGCGGCGGGCAAGCAGATGGCCAAGTGGACGAAGCCGGAGCCGAGGGTCCAGAGCGACGATCCGGAGTTTGTGGACATGGCCAAGCGGATCGTTGCGGGGAAGGGGACGGTGGTGGCGGCGGCCAAGGAGATCTACACGTTCGTCCACGGGACGATGCAGGTGAACGCCGGGATCGGGGTGCTGCGTGACGCGAAGGAGATTTGGAAGACAAAAGAGGGGGTTTGCCGGGACCACGCAATCTTGACCGGGACGCTGATGCGGGCGGCGGGAATCCCCACAAGGTTTGTGAACGGCCTAGTTTTTGCTGGAGATGCGTATTATTATCATGCGTGGGTCGAGTATTGGGAGGGTTCCCAGTGGGTCGGAATGGACACGACGCGAGGGTTTTTCCTCAACGTCGGTTATATTAAGACTTCACAGGGCTCTGCGAGCGAGGCGCTCAAGGGGTTCTTGCTCGACGGGGCAAAGATTGAAGTAAAGGGGTAGTTCGGGAAATGACCAACTCGGGAAGGATAGCGTTTGTCTGCGTTTGCAGCATCATTGGCGCTGTCGCCTGTGTGACAGGTCTACCGGCGGTGATCGAGTCTGTCGGGAAGCAGGTGTACTCGATCAACCGGGAGATCGAGGGGAGCAAGGGCCCGACTGTCGACTACAGCGCTCCGCCCGCCAAGACGGACGGGCTGAACGAGCCTGACTCGAACGCGGTTCCTGGCGGTGGGACGACCGAGGAGCCGGGGGCCGGCGGCAAGGAGCCTGGTGGGACAGGCGAGTCGCAGGCCGGGCAGTCCCAGAAGGAGCGCAGCCTCAAGCCGAAGGTGACCCCTGGGGACGATCTGCGGGAGCCGAACTTCTTGGTCCATTGGTCGGCGCTGGCTTTGCTCGGTGCGATCCTTGGGGGAGCGATCGGCTCGGCGCTGGTGCGTGTCGGCGAGCGGGTATCGGGGCAGTGGGAGAAGATGCCGGCGGGCGACAAGGTGACGAGCGTGGTTGGTTCGTTCGCCGGAGTGATCGTCGGGATCATTGTGTCAGTGCCGTTCATGCTGATGTTCCAGGGCAGGGTGGAGGGCGTTTTGATCACGATCGGCCTGATTTTGGGCTGCAGCGCATCGATGATCTACCTTTTGCGCTC
>CAZGER010000244.1:0-3710 GCA_964524565.1 uncultured Chthonomonas sp.
GGTGAAAGGTGCAAAGGCAACTACACGATACGGAGGATCCTGTCCACAGCGTGCCTGTGGTGACTAAACCCCGCCTCGGCGGGGCGACCCATCGCAACCAGCGCCGGCATCACCGCATGCGCGGGAATGTCCAAGAGCGCCTTCACCTTGGCAGGGTCAAATCCCAGCATCGCCGAGGTCGCATAACCGAACGACTCCGCCGCAAGCAGCAAGAACCCAAGAAAGATGTTCGCCTGACCGTTGGCAAACAGGTCCTGCTGGACCTGCGGCATCCCCTCCAACGAGTTCCGGAGGCTCGCCGCCCGAGCGTCGGCCTGCGCCGCCAAACCCGGGTGGACAGTCTCCTGGGCCGTTTCGATCACGTCAGGAAGGTCGGCGTAAAGGGCGAACACGACCGCCGCAGAACCAACCTGCTGCTGACCGTTCGCCGCCTCCATCAGCCGCTGCTTCATCGCAGCGTCCTTCACCGCGACAACGCGCCAAGGCTGCACGTTCATCGAACTCGGTGCCAGCCCAGCGATCTCGACCAGCTCCCGGATCGTCTCGTCCGGAACCTGCTCGTCTGTGTATTTGCGAATCGACTGCCGCGAATGGGCGGCTTCCCGGACTGTGAGCTCGTTCTTCATGGTGACTTCAATAACTTGGTCAAGGCGGCGACAAGGCCGTGTCCCGCAGGATTGTGGGCGTACACCCCAGGCTGCGAACCCAGCCCGCCCCAAGGCCGGAGCGTCGTCGCGAGCCCAGGGACCTTATCCTTGACTCCACGGGCCAACACCGAAGTGCGCGTATAGGTCCTTGTGTCCCACCGCTCCATCAACTGTTCAGCTTCGATCTCACCCGTCTGCACATCAGAAAAGAACTGGTCCCCCGCAACGCAGAACAGCCACTCCCACCGGTTCGCAAACGGCATCGAACCAGGGTCCGAGTAGGTAAAGACGCACTCCCGCCAAAACGGCAGTGTCTCGCACCCACGGTCGATGAACGCGATCCACTCCCGGTCCGGCTTCCATGCTGAAAACTCCTGCCATGAACCGACAAACACACTGGTCTCCCCACCACAGCAAGGAAGCACCGCACCAGCATGGCCGGCAGCCTCGGCAGGGATCTCAACGAGCGGGTCGAACACCATCACCGGCCAAGAGGCGTGCCCTCCCGGCCCACTGGCCTCCAAGAGGTGCCTCCCCTGGCCAAGCTCAGCCGTCACAAGCGCAAGTAACGTCGGTTCAAGCGCCGGAACGTCGATCCGCACAAGTTCCTTGTGGACACCCACAAAACCAACCTCGAACTCGCCCGAAGCGCCTGCCTCAGAATGGAGGCCGACCTGGATCTGGACCATCCCAGAAAATGCAGTCTGGACGTCCGCCCAAGCCGGACGGTTGCCACCCGCGACCCAAGGCGGACGCCTGTGCGGAAGCAGAAAATACTGGTCCGGCTGGTTCCACATCCCCCAGTGCTGCGGCCCGTAAACCGGTTCCAGCGAGTCCGAAACCATCCCGCTCGTGCTCACGGGAGTGTCCACCCAACCAGTGACCACATAACCCGAAAAACTTGGAATCGAACGGACCGTCTCATGGACCCTGCGCCGAATGAAGTGGCTCTTTGAGACCGAAAAACGAATGCAAGCCGCATAGTCGATCTGGGGCAGGTCCCCAGCCAAGATGCCCGGAAAGTCGTGCTGCCACCGCACCCCCTGATCGTTCAAACCAGGATCCGTGCTCGCCCAGTACGGCACGTCCGCCTTCAGCGCCGGAAGGTCCCTCACGTGGTCATAGTCGTTGAACTCACCCAGCAGGACCGGAACCTTCCCGTCACCTGCCAACGACTCAAGGACGGGCCGGAAAAACTGAGTGTCACAGTAAGGGTGAAAGTCGCGGAATGTGCCGTGCTCGCGCAGGTCGCCACCGTACATCTCTGCGCTCCCCGAGTTGTCGCAGACGAGCGGGCAACCTGTCTCGTCCCTAATCATCCGCACCATCCGCTCCCGGAAGCCGACCGGGGTCTCGTTCCCCAGTTCGCAACCGAGCGTCCAAGCAATGATCGAACCGTGCCGCCTGTACTGACGCACGATCGCCGTGAGCTCCCTCTCGGCCTGCTGCCAGAACTCAGGAGACGACCTGGGCATCCACAGCGGGAGCTCGATCCACGCGACCAGCCCGTGGTCGGCCAGGAGCTCGAGCATGTGGTGCGGCGGGAGCCACAGACAGAACTTGACTGTGTTGAACCCCATGCCGGCGATCAACGCAAGCTCCTTAGCGCACTCGTCTGGACTCGGGTGCGGCGCGGCAGAACCTGGGTACCAGCCCCAAGTCAGCACACCCCTCATAAAGATCGGCTGGCTGTCTCTGCTCAGTCTGGTACAGTTCACCGCAATCCTAGGCGGCGGAGCGACTGCCAAAACGCCCAGCGGGTCCTCGTCCGACGTCACGACCCGCACCGGCCGAAAGATCCCGCCAAACGTGTTGAACACGTACGGCAGGAACCCGGCAAGAGTCTCCTTGACCGGGTACGAAGGCCCGCCGTTCTTGGTGACCGACACCTCGATCCGCTCAGGCTGGTCAGATGGCGGAACCGGCACGGAGAACGCGTCCCAGATGCCAGTGTGAGTGTGCGTCTGCCGGTCGCCGCCAGACTCGACTGTGACGCTTGCGTGGTACGAGACCCCGTCGAACACCAGCCACCTCGTTTGGTCACACGGCTCTAGGGACGTGCGATAGATCCCCGGCCCCTCCCAAGTGACTTGACAGACCCCGTGCCAGACGTGGGGAACCTCGCAAGGAACCGCGCCACGACCGTCGTCGAACGTCCAGGTCACCGCTCCACCGTGACCTTGCCAGGGCTGCCTTCGCGACCCTTGATCGTGACGTGGATCGGCAAGAACTGCCGGATCACCCATGCGACGGTGATCAGCCTGCGCGTCACGCGGGGCGTGTGGAACACCGACTTGCCCTCGGCGAGCGAGGCAGGCAGGAGCGCCTGGTCGGCCAAGAACTGGTCGACCGTCGCCGAGGACTTGGACCACTCGGACCAAACGGTCGCAACCGAACCGACCAGCGAAGCCGCTGAAGAACCGCGGAGTGCGGCACGGTGGGTAGAAAAGCAACTGGTCGCGGTCTTTTCGGTCAGGGTCAGGCACAGCCCTGGCTCCGGCCCGTCCACTTCCAAAGTCTGGACATCGACCGAGACGCCCTCCCGCTCGAACTGGGTTAGGACGGCCTCTGCGCACTGCTGGGACACCCGCTCTGCATCGACCGATGTGACCGTCGCCTGGATCTGCGGGTCGGCCGACCTTGCCCCCCACTGGATCCCCTGGATCGCCGAGGGTTCGATGGCAACGTCGATCCGCCCGCGGGTCGCCGGCCCGATTCCGGCTTGAGTGAGTGTTGGAAGCGTGTACAGACCCTGGCAGTTGTGGACCCAGGTTGTGGCGGTTGTGAACGCGTCGTAACTGAGCGCCCCGTTGACGTGGGTCTCACCGTGGATCCGGAGGAACGAGAACGCCCCTGTCCTTGCCAAGACCGGCATGACGGCGTGGGCAACGATCACGGCAGAGCCGTCAACCCTGCCTGCCTGGAACGAGTGGATGTCGAGCTCTGTGTCCACCGGACGCGGAGCCCTACCAGGTGCAAACACGATCTCCGGAGAGCCGAGTTCGTCACCCATGACCTCAGCGGCCGTGCTTTCAGCGAGGATCCCGATGCAGGCAAGGTCCT
>CAZGER010000245.1:0-3703 GCA_964524565.1 uncultured Chthonomonas sp.
CTTTGTCGAACGACCCTGCGCTTGCCGACGATTACTCTTCTTTTGTGCGGACGATGGAGCTTGTCCAGTCCGCAGACTTCGGCGAGGCCGAGGTCCCGTTCGACCTCCACGACCGGATCATGGCCCGCCTGGACCACCAGGAGTGGGAAGAAAAGCAGGCCGCCAAGCCGGGCCTGTTCGGAAACTGGAGGCTCGCGTTGTTTGGCGGACTCGCTGCGGTCGCGATTGTCGCGGCTGCGCTGACGATCTGGAGCCCTGCCCCGCGGTCCAGCCGCGATGTGGCGAATTTCGGAGTCAATCCTGGCCCCGTCGTCAAGCCTTCGATGAAGGTCGGCGTGGAGTTCCTGGACGGAAAGCTCGTGATCGGGGTTGAGAACGTCGAGTCTGGCAAGGTCTCCGTCCGCGAGATAGGCGGGTCTGAGGTGTTCGGGTCCGAGGTCGGCAGTAAGGGGCTGAAGAGCCCGCTTGAAAACGCCGCAGAGCAGGCCGTGGCCCTGGAAGCGATCGTCAACGACAAGCGCCAGCTCGTGGTCGTGGTTCCTGGGACAGTCCAAGGGAGCGCCTACGAAGGTGAGGCAACCGTCCTTGAGTGCGCCAAAGCGATCGCTGACGCCTACCGGACACCGATCTTGGTGACAGCCAGCGACCTTGAGAAGGTCGTGACATGGAAACTGGTCGCAGGCGACTCAACCACTGAGATCGCTGAGAAGCTCGCCGGCCAGGTGAGCCTTAGCGTGCGGCAAGACGGACTGGTCCTGATCCAGGACTAGTGACCTTGTAGGCCTTTTTCGCCTCGCGCAGCTTGGCGTCCAGTTCGGACTCCAGGTCGAACGCGACCCTGAACGACTGAAGCAGGACGAGCCTTTGCGCCTCTTGGCTATCGATGTCGGTCGCGCTTGCGCTGACCTGGAGCTCAGCAAGGATGTCCTGTTCGGACGTGTACTCTTTGATGATCTCGTCCGGGTCAGCCTCGATCTTGTAGAACGTGACCTGCTTTGAAAGGATCTTGCCGACCGTCTCGATGCTCGGTTCGGTCTCGGCGATTGCCGCAAGGAGGCTGGGGCCCGGGTTTTTGCCGGTCTTCTCCCTCAGTTCCTCGACCGCGTCCATGCACCACAGCTGGGTTGTGCACGCGTTGGTGACCGAGATCGGCGAGTTGTACTTCCCGATCTTGGCGAGCTTGATACAATGCTCTACGACCTCCGCGGCGACATCGTACTGTTTCATGTCCATGCGGTAGCGGATCTCCCTCATCAGCCTGAGCGAGAGGCACCGTTTGGCAGCGTCGATCTCTTGTCTTGGTCCGGTCAGGCCGTTGTCGTCGGCCTCTGCTGCCGGCAGGTCCTTCAACTCGCCCGATTCTGAGGCATTGAGCCAGATGTCTGTTGCGGCCAGGACTTCGCCTGCGTCCAAGGTGATCGGTTTGGCTGAGACCAGTCGGGCCGTCTTGACCGGCACGGAATAGGCAAGGATGTCCTGCGAGACCCTTGGGCCGTACTCAGGGGTGGGGTGCGGGATGGTGAAGAACCTTCCCGAGATCCCTAGAACTGCCAGTGTCCATACTGGGGTCAGCGCCGCACAGGCGTAGACGAGCTTCCGTGCCCCCATAGGGACATCATCGGCAGGAAGTGGTCCCAAGACCAGAGACCCATGAAAAAAAGGATTTAGACCTAACTTTTGGGGTCGGGGCAAAACCTGCTTTAGAGTTATGTCGTGGACCGCAATCCCAACACTCGAACCTACCTCAGGTCAATGGAGGACACTTTCATCGTGCAGGCGCAAGGTGGCGAGACCTCTGCGTTTGAACGGTTGGCCCAACAGTACAGGCCGGCCGTCTACGCACACGTTTGTGAAGGCGTGTCGCGGGATCAAGGGCTTTCAGAGCGGGCGCCCGATGCTGCCGTGGCTGCTCCGCATCTGCACCAACTGCAGCGTGGACATCATTCGTGCGCGGCGAGCCGGGCACGACACGATCGACAACCACGAGCACGAGCTTTCTGACCAGTCCGTCGATGTGGACGGTTCACTGGTCACGACCTATGGGTCTGAGACCCTGCGCGAGGCGATCCGTCGCCTGCCCAGCCGGTACCGCGAGATCGTGGTCATGCGCCATTACAGGCACATGGACGTCACGGAGATCGCTGAGAGCCTCGGCCGCCCCGAAGGGACGGTCAAGAGCTGGCTGTTCCGCGCCAGGGCGATGCTGAGGAAAGAACTCGCCACCGCGATGCTTTTGCCAGCCTCGTAACCTGTTCATAGCGCCACGGCCCACCGGTTCTTGCCGGTGGGCCGTTGTTTTATGCGGCTCGGACGGTGGGTGTGGGAAACGCAGCGTCATTGCCGGAGCGGTCACGGTCGATTGGCCGTCTTGTACTCTGCCAGCCAGTAAGATGGATGGCACTCCCGATCCGATGTCCCACCGTCCTTTCGTCCATCTGCACAACCACACAGAGTACAGCCTTCTGGACGGGGCTACCCGCATCAAGCAGATGGTCGCGCGGGCGAAGGAGCTGGAAATGCCCGCCCTGGCGATCACCGACCATGGGGTGATGTTCGGGTGCATGGAGTTCTACTTCGAGTGCCTCAAGCAGGGTGTCAAGCCGATCATCGGCATGGAGGCCTACGTCGCACCGGGCGGCATGGCCAAGAAGGAAAAGGGCGAGGAACGGGACAGCTTCCATCTGCTGCTGCTTGCCAAAAACGAGGAGGGGTACAGGAACCTGTGCAAGCTGCACTCCGTCGCGGCCCTGGAGGGGTTCTACTACAGGCCGAGGATCGACCATGAGCTGCTTAAGAAGCACGCGAAAGGTCTGATCGGCAGCACGACCTGCCTAGGAAGCGAGGTCAACCGGGCGCTGCTGGACAACGACTACGAGCGGGCCCAGCGCACGGCTGGAATGTACAAGGAGATCTTTGACGAGGGCAGCTACTTTGTCGAGTTGCAGGACCACGGTCTGCCAGAGGACAAGGTGGTCAATCCCCAACTGGCCAAGATCGCGCAAGAGCTGCGCCTGCCGTTGGTTTGCACGAACGATGCCCACTACCTGTGTCGGGAGGACGCCGATCCCCACGACGTTTTGCTGTGCATCGGCACGGGGAGCCTGAAGGACGATGAGAAGCGTTTCAGGTTCACCGGGCAGGAGTTCTACGTCAAGTCACCGGACGAGATGGCGGGGCTGTTCCCAGACCATCCCGAGTCGATCGAGAACTCATTGCTGATGGCGGGGATGTGCGACCTGACCCTTGGTCAGGACCGGGCGATCATGCCTGTCCCAGACCTGGGCGAGGGCGAGACACCCACCAGCTATCTGCGGCACTTGGCCGAGAAGGGGCTCGCTGACCGGGTTTCAGGGGTGGACGACCAGTATTGGGAGCGGCTCAACTACGAGCTTGGCGTCATCGAAAAGACCGGGTACGACACCTATTTTTTACTCGTGCGGGAGTTTGCCGAGTTCACTAGGCGGCAGGGGATCATGTTCGGAGTCCGTGGGTCGGCGGCGGGGTCGCTGGTGAGCTACACGGTCGGGATCACGGACGTCGATCCGGTCGCCTACGACCTGACGTTTGAGCGGTTCTTGAACCCGGAACGGGTGAGCATGCCCGACGTCGACATGGACTTTGAGGACGCCAGGCGGGACGAAGTGATCCGCTGGGTGGGGGAGAAGTACGGCCAGGACCGGGTGGCCCAGATCATCACCTTCGG
>CAZGER010000246.1:0-3688 GCA_964524565.1 uncultured Chthonomonas sp.
GGTCGTGGCCGGGAGTTTGGGCAGTCCGAGCAGGAGCGGCAATGTGGCTTGTCCGTCACGGAGGTCCGTGCCGACCGGTTTGCCGGTCTTGCTGGAATCGCCGCTGTAATCGAGGGCATCGTCGACGAACTGGAAGGCCATTCCCAGGTGGTGGCCGTAGGTCGCCAGTGCGTCGGTCTGGGCGGGGGAGGCCCCGGAGACGAGGCTCCCGAGGACGCAGCAGCATTCGAGGAGTCCTGCCGTCTTCATCCTCAGGACGCGGCGGTGCTCTTCTGTGGTCACGGCGACCTTGCCCCGGAGCTGGAGTTCCAGGACCTCGCCTTCGGCAAGCTCGACCACCGAGCGGCTGACGGTGCGGATGACTTCCAGGTCGCCGTCCTCGGCGAGGAGCGACATTGCTTTGGAGAGGAGGACGTCGCCGCCGAGGATCGAGGCGGTCGCCCCGAACTGGCTGAACGCGGTCGGCCTGCCCCTTCTTATTGCGGCGTCGTCGATGACGTCGTCGTGGATGAGTGTGGCCATGTGGACCATCTCGACCGCAGCGCCGAGTTGGACGGCGCGACTGGGTTCGTAGGGTCGGCCCGTTGCCCTGGCGGTCAGTGAGACGAGGGCTGGTCGTAGGCGCTTTCCGCCAGCGGTCAGGGTCAGATCGCCGATCTTCTCGACAAGGGGGACCTGTGAGCGGACCTGTCGGCCGAGCTCAGCTTCGACCTGTTGGACGAACTCGGACATCTCGTCCAGGAGGGGGCTCGAGGCTGGCCCTGCGACGGTCTGGAAGAGGCTGGCGGCGGTCATTTCTTCACTCCCTTGTGCAGTGCGATGTTGCCTCCGGCCAGGTTGTGGGAACGGACTTCAACAAATCCAGCGCTTTTGAGCCTCTCGTCGAGTTCGGCTTTGGAGACGAACCCCTTGATGCTCGTGGGGAGGTAGGTGTAGGCGTCGCGGTCACCGACGATCGATCCGAGGAAGGGGAGGACCTTGGCGAGCACGGCTCCGGAGAGGCGCATGAGGGGGTTGCTGGGGGTGAAACAATCGAGGCTGACGAACCTGCCGTTCGGTTTGAGGACCCGCCGGACCTCGGCCAGGGTCTGGTCGAGATCGGGGACGTTGCGGAGTCCCCAGCCGACGGTGACGACGTCGAACTTTCCTTCAGCGAAGGGGAGGCGGGTGGCGTCGCCGACGTAGTACGCGGGCTGTCCACCGATCTTGTCCCTGGCGATTTCCAGCATCGGTCGGCAGTAGTCCATCGCGACCAGGTTGACGCGGCCCTTTGTGCGGCGGAGGGCGGCTTGGAGAAAGTCCCCGGTGCCGGAGCAGATGTCGAGCATGGTCTCTCCGGGCTGGAGGTTGACGAGTGCGACGGCCCTGCGTCGCCATGCCCCATGGAGCCCGAGGCTCATGATGCTGTTCACCCTGTCGTAGCGGGTGGCGATCCTGGCGAACATCTCGCTCACCTGGGTTTGCTGGTGATCGCCTGGGGTCGAAAGGGTCGCAGTCCTGTCCGGGCTCGCCATCAGACGGTTCCATTGTACCGACGGGCGGGCAGTGTTTTCAAAAGAAAGTGAAAATTGGGCCTTTGTGACTCGGGGACAAAACGGTGGTGATTGGATGCTGGCCGACCGAGAACAAGGTAAGGAGTCCCTGCAAAGGGTTGGAGCGTTGCAGAACAAGCGCGGATTGATCGTTGGTCTTTACGCAGCCGTCGGGCTGCCGCTTGTGCTTGTGCTCTACGGGGCTTATTGGCTCTGGCAGGACTTCTACGGTGTGGCGGACCACATCCAGCAGATAGAAGAGGGCGCGGCAGGGAAGGGCGTCACGTTCGACCTTGCGTCGTTTTTGGGCGAGATGCCTGTCGAGGGTGCCCAGGACGGCTGGGCCGAAATGCAGGAGTCCGCGAAGGTGTGGGCGGCTGTCCCGGCGGACACCCAGACCGGGACGATCCAGGCGCTGCGTCGGCTGGCGACACCGATCGGGACGGACTCTGCCGAAGACCTTGCGCTGATGTCGAGTGCCAAGGCCCACGTGGACCGGTACAAGTCGGCCGTTTCCAAACCGACGTTCTTTGTCCAGCGGGACTGGACGGAGGCGGCGAGGTCTGCGGAGCCGGTCAGTCGGGAACTGGTCGAGTTGAGCCGACTTGTCGTCGCTTATGCGGAGGCTTTGGCGGGGACAGGCAGGTTGGACGAAGCGATGAGGACCCTGGACAGTGTCCGCCAGTGCGGTGCGCGGTACTCGGCCGACGGGGGACTTGACGCGCTCTCGATCCATGTCCTGCTGGAGACGATGGCCCTGACCGGGGCGTGCGACGCGGCCCTGTTCGTGGACCGGGGCACGGGCGCACGGGCGCTTTCGAACTTTGTGGCGGACCAATCCAGCTTTCCGGACTATGTGCGGTGCTTGGAGGGTGAGGCGATCCGGACTGTGAGCGTATTGAAGGCAGCCGAGTCTTACGGCGACAAGGATTTCTGCGGCACGAGGCTCTCTGCCAGGGGTGAGGCTTACCAAAAGGCCGGTGCGGCCAGGATGATGGAGTTCTGGCAGACGGTGCTTCCGGACGCAAGGTCGCAAGCGACGGACGCTTCGGCGATCAGGGACACTTACTACCGGGTCTGCGAGGAGTTCGTCTCCAAGCGGAGCGCGAGCGGCGTCGTGGCGGCTTCGATCGCGAACTGGCACAGGCCGCGCCTGGACCTTGCCGCCGCGTTGCAGACAAAGTACGCGCTTGTGGCGGTCATGGCGGAGATGCTGGGCAAGGACGGGTCCTGGCCGGACACGCTGCCGACCCTGCGGGTCGACGCCATCGACGAGTATTCGGGCGGGGAGTACAAGTACAGCCGGACGGAAGACGGGTTTGTGGTCTACAGCGTTGGCAAGGACCGGCGGGACGACCAGGGTTCTGGCCGACCCGGCAGTGGCGGGACGGACATCGTTGTGGCCGTTTACCGCGACCGTGTCACGATCGAGGGCCGATAGCCCTTACCAGCCGCGCGGGGCGAGGAGTTCGCCCTCTGGAAGACTGGAGACGTTGATACCGACCATCGGTTCGCCCAGGTTCCTACTGATCTCTGCGAGCTTTTTGGGGTCGTTGCTGTAGGCCACTGAGTCGACGATGGCCTTGGCGCGCTTGGCCGGGTCTCCGGACTTGAAGATCCCGCTTCCGACAAAGACGGTCTCGGCGCCGAGCTTCATCATCAGGGCGGCGTCTGCCGGTGTGGCGATGCCCCCCGCGCTGAAGTTCGGCACTGGGAGCCTACCGAGCCGGTGGACCTCCTGGACCAGTTCCAGGGGCGCCTGGTGGTTTTTGGCGAGGACGTAGAGCTCGTCTTCCCGAGCGCTTTGCACCTGTCTGATCTCGGCCATGATCGTGCGCATGTGGCGGACGGCCTCGACGACGTCGCCTGTGCCTGCCTCGCCTTTTGTGCGGATCATCGCGGCGCCTTCGGCGCACCTTCGCAGGGCTTCACCAAGGTTCCTGGCTCCGCAGACGAAGGGGACGGAGAAGGCGTGTTTGTCCACGTGGTTCTCGTAGTCGGCGGGGGTCAAGACCTCGCTTTCGTCGATGTAGTCGACCTCGAGCGCCTGGAGGATCTCGGCCTCGACAAAGTGTCCGATGCGGCACTTGGCCATGACGGGGATCGAGACAGCTTGTTTGATCCCAAGGATCATTTCAGGGTCGGACATTCTGGCG
>CAZGER010000247.1:0-3687 GCA_964524565.1 uncultured Chthonomonas sp.
TCTGCCCTCCACGATGGCTGTTGGCGATCCATACCGGCGCCGGACCTCGTCCGGGTCGTCAGTCAGGTCGATCTTGTTCCACACCGTCAGCATAGGGATCGAGTCCGCATCAAGCGCCGAGACCGTCTCAGTGACCGCGTTGGCCTGGGCTTCCCAGTCCGGGTGGCTCACATCGACCACGTGCAACAGCAGATCGGCAAAGGTCAGCTCTTCCAGCGTGGCCCGAAACGCCGCAACCAGCGTAGTCGGGAGCCGCTTGATGAACCCGACCGTGTCGCTCAGAAAGAACTTGAACCCTTCCTGCGTCTCCACGATCCTCGTCGTGGGGTCGAGCGTCGCAAAAGGCATGGCGTCGGCCAGCAGGTCCGAGTTGGCCAGCCGGTTAATCAGCGTCGACTTTCCCGCGCTGGTGAAGCCGACGATCGCCACAACCGGGTACGGCTGGTCCCGCCTGCCAGTTCGCTGGATGTCCCTGTGCCGCTTGACCGACTCGATCTCCCCCTTGAGCCGAGCGATCCTGTTGCGGACCATCCGACGGTCGCTTTCCAGCTTCGTCTCGCCCGGGCCGCGCATCCCGATCCCGCCGCGTTGCCGCTCGAACTTGGTGTAGACGCTCATCAGCCTGGGCAGGCGATAAAAGTACTGCGCCAGCTCCACCTGCAACTGGCCCTCCTTCGTCCTGGCCCGCCGGGCAAAGATGTCCAGGATCAACTGTGTCCTGTCGATGACCCGCCGCTGCGTCGCCTCTTCCAGGTTTCTGATCTGGATCCCGGTCAGCTCGCAGTCGAACAAGATGGTCTCCGCGCCGGTCTCCGCCGCCGCTTCCGAGACCTCGACCACCTTCCCGCTCCCGATATAGGTCGCCTTGGTCGGACGGTCCACCCGTTGTCTGGCCGATCCCACCGGCTCTCCCTCAGCCGCGTCCACCAACCCCTCAAGCTCCGCCTCCTCGTACTCGTCTTCCTCCGCCTCAGGATTCACGTACACCATGAAGACAGGTTCTTTCTCTGCCTGTTTTTGATCGCTTTCTGTTTTTGGCATTCGCCTTTGTTCTCGTTTTGTCAAGGTCTGGACGCAACAGGCGCAGGGTGGTGTTGGGAACCAAGAGCTACCGTCTGTCGCGGACAGGCGAGGGAGGAACGACCGGGCGACGTCAGCTGCCCGGTGACGGCTCAGAGCTTCATGGTTCCCCGATTATACCGTCCGCTACGCACGGGGCTAGAATGCGGCATGGCCACGCTCTTCACCAGGATCATCAACCGCGAGATCCCAGCCGAGATCGTCTACGAAGACCCCCACGTCGTGGCGTTCCGAGACATCCAGCCCGCCGCCCCCGTCCACGTCTTGATCGTGACCAGACAAGAGGTCTCCGGCATCGCCGACCTGCCCCCACAAGGCGACCACAACCACATCCTCGACGCGGCCAAGGTCATCGCGGAACAACTGGGGCTGGAAAACGGATACCGACTCGTCATCAACCAGGGGCCGGACGCGGGCCAGACCGTCCCCCACCTCCACTGCCACCTGCTCGGCGGCGCGGAACTCGGCCCGTTTGGCGCCCTCTGACCGCTCAGGAGAACGGGGCCGAGGAAGAGCTCACGCCCCGAGGCGGCTTCAAGACGAAGAACAGCGTCGCCCCGCCCGCCAAAATGACCGCCAGGACCGACATCGACCCCAGCGCGCCCTTGGCCATGATGGCTGCGACCCCCGCGCTAGGAATCAGCACCGCGATCACAGCCCACCCGAGCAGCAGCTTGGCAAAGACCTTCGACCTGCGAGGAGCCTTCCTGCTCAGTTCCAGCAGGTACGGCCCGCCGCACCTCTGGCAGTTGATGTGTCCAGGCAGGTTCGGCGCCTTGCAACGGGGGCACAAAAGAGGCTTGTGATAGCTGGGATGGCCCGATTCCCGCCGCCACTTCTTCACCTCGTACTCCTCCGTCCGGAACAGGTCGCGGACAGAGCAGTTCTTGAACGGGTCTGGCACGTTCGGGATCCGGTCGAGCGTCTGCTCCGCCAGGGCGATGGCGTGGCCCCGGTACCCGAACTCGTACAGGTTCCGCGCCAGCGTGAACCACGCCGGAAAGTTCTCCGGGTGCAGGCTCAACTCGGCGTGCCCCTTGTCGATGTGTTCGGCCGTGATCGTCCGCAGGTCCTGCCGGTCCAGGTAGTCCCCTGCAAACGGGAAAAAGACCATCAGCGAGACCATCCCCGTCACCGCACAGATCTGGACGGCGGTGTTGTGGCTGCCCACTGCGATCGCCAGCGTCAAGATGATCCCCAAGATCGCCAGCGAACCGACCCAGGCCTCAACGTCCCCACCGATCATCCAACGAATGATCACCACCGCGCAAAAGGCGCAGATCGGCCCAAGGAAGAGCCAGGAAACGAGGCTTTCGATCATCGTCCGACCGTATTGTACGGCCAAACCGCCCTGGTCAGGCTTTTTCTAAGTCGACTTCGCGGAGCAACAGGACGTAGTTGGGCGTGAACTCTAGCTCTTCTTTTTCCAGCAGCTTTTTGAGCTCCTCTGAAGCGTCGGAGGCGAACCTGCTCCTCATCCTCTGTGTCGCCACGCTGTGGACGTCCTTGGGCACCGGAGGCAACGAGTCCAGATCCACCGTGACCGCGACCTCTTCTTTGCTGTAGTAGTTCGAGACCACGCCGGTAAGCCCTTGCATGTGCTCAAAAAACTTGTGGACGAGCTTGTCCTCGTCCGTGACCGGGCGTCTGACGATGCGGACCCGGTCGCCTTCTTTGAGCTTGGCCATCAGCCGTGATTTTACTCGGTGGCGGCATGTGGCCCAGCCGAGAAACCCGCCCCAAGTGGAAACGTCTGTCGAGTAGGTGATTTCATGAAGGCGTTTTTGTCGGTTTTCCTGGGCCTCCTCGCTGTCGGAGCCCTCACCCAGACCTACCCCACGTTCAATATGGACACGGCCATCCGCTACCAAAACGTGGCGATGGGCGTCAACTCGCGCATCACGACCCACGAGACCGTCGTGCTGACAAACGCCAAAGACTGGACCGCATACTACGGCAGAATGATCGGGGCCGCGCCCAACATGCGCGTCGCCGCCCCAGCCCTGTGCAACTTCGAACGCCAGGACCTGATCGTCGTCCACACGGGCCAGAGGTTCACGACCGGCTATTCCGTCTACGTTTCGATGGTCAGGGCAGAACGCCCACCGACCGCCACGATCGACTACGTTGAGAACTTCCCGCCCCAGGGCGCCGTGGTCGGACAGGCCCTCTCCAGTCCCTACGTCGTGGTCGCCGTCGACCGCCAGGTCCACGGGTACACGTTCCGCGGTAGCCGCGCGATCCAAAGGTTTGTGCCCAACCCGGGCTTTGGCGCGCCATGCCAGTGCGGTTGCCCCCATTGCTGCGGAGGAGGCGCGAGCCTCACGACCCAGACCGGGTTCGCCCCAGAGATCTGCCCACCGGTGCAGCCGCAAAGGACTGGTGGCGGCAATGGCGGAGAGTAGCCCAGAATAGCGCCATGCGCGCCGAGATCGTGTCGGTTGGGACTGAGCTCCTGCTCGGGGACACCGTCGACACGAACGCCGCCCATATCGGTAGGGCGCTCGCTGCACTGGGTATCGACCACTTCCACCGCCAGACGGTCGGCGACAACCTCGAACGCCTCGTCGAGGCCCTGACCCTCGCCATCGCCCGCTCCGACACCGT
>CAZGER010000248.1:0-3686 GCA_964524565.1 uncultured Chthonomonas sp.
CGGGCCCTGCACGGGTTCGCTGCGTCGCTGCCTGGGGTCGAGGTCGTGGGTGTCGGCCACCACTATGTGGACAGTTCCACCAATGTCGAACTGGCGACGCGGCAGTCGGCGCTGTTCGAGTCTGCCACGTCCGGTTTGGAGTCGATCGACGCGCACCAGTCGAACTCGGCAGGACTCTGCCAACTGGGCTGGACACGTGGTTCGGTCGCCCGGATCGGGATCATCGCCTACGGGGTGGACCCGTTCGGTCTGACCAAGGGGGCGGTGCGTCCGATCCTCACGTGGTCGGCCAGGGTCACCAGCGTCCGAAAGGTGCCCAAGGGCGACACAGTCAGCTACAACGCGACCTGGCGGGCAGACCGGGATTCCACGATAGCGACCTTGGGTTTGGGCTACGGCGACGGCTATCCGCGCAACCTGAGCAACAAGGGTTTTGTCGTCGTGCGTGGACACAGGGCGCCGGTGACAGGGCTTGTGTGCATGGACCAGACCTGTGTGGACGTGACAGGTGCGCCGAGTGTCGAGGTCGGCGACACGGTGGAGGTCGTCGGTGCGAGTGTGCCGGTGCCAGAACTGGCAAGACTGACGGACACCAACAGCCACGAGATTTTGACCAGGATCATGTCCCGGGTCAGTCGGCGGTACAAGTACGCCTCTAGTTGACGACGTTGGGGGCGTGGCCGGTGGACTGGAACTCGGCCACGATCCGCACGACCTCGTCAGCGACCGCTTCCTGGGCCTGGTTCGTCCCAGCACCGATGTGGTGGGTGCAGTAGACGCCCGGGACGTCCTTGTACGGGCCGTCGTAGGCGCATTCGGGCAGGACTGGCTCACCGTCGAACACGTCGAGCCCGCACCGGATCTTTCCTGAGCGGGCCGCCTCCAACATCGCCTCGCCGTCGACCACCTCGGACCGGCTGGTGTTGATGAACAGGGCGCCCGGCTTCATGAGGTCGAAGAAAGCCTTGCCGATCATGCCCTTGGTCTCTGGCCTCAGTGACGAGTGGACGCTCACGATGTCGCAGGTGCTGGCGACCTCGTCCAGGCTGGGGCAGAGGGTCACTTTCATGTCTGCCGCAGCTTCGGGCAGGAGATAGCTGGAGTACACGTGGACATCCATGCCGAACGCCTGGGCGCGGGAGACCATCTCTTGGCCAATCGACCCCATTCCGACAAGCCCGATCTTGGCCCCATAGAGGCCCGACGCCTTGCTAAACGCCTTTTTGTTCCAGACCCCCTGGCGAAGGCTAGCGACACAGTCCGGGATGTGCCGGTCCAGGGCGAGGATCAGACCAAACGCCAGTTCGGCAACAGCGATCGCGTTCTTGCCGGGGCAGTTAGCGACCTTGATCCCACGGTCGGTCGCAGCCTGGACGTCGATGGTGTTGTAGCCTGCTCCGGCGCGGATCACCAGGGCGAGGTCGGCACCGGCGGCGATGGCCTGCTGGGGGACTTTCGTGCCCCGAACGACCAGCACGACGGGGTTCACGTCCCGGATCGCCTCGACGAGCGGCTCGTCCACCAGGTCCGGCATCGAAACGACGTCGCAACCCAGGGCACCAAGCCCGTCCAGGGCTGATTTTTCCAACTTGTCCGCCACGAGGACTCTCATGCCCCGAGATTACCGGTCACGGGTGGCAAAGTCCTAGGTGGACAAGGTCGCGGTGGCGGAAACGGTCTGTGGGGCGAAGCAGGTTGTCTCCGAGCACAGCTGGGCGGTGACTTTGACCGTCACCGGCGATCCGCCGGTGGAGAGAGGCTTGATCCTCATCGTGACTTCGACAAGATCTTCGTACCAGTCGCCGTCCGGATCGGGAAAACCGGCCTCGGCAAACGCGCCCTCGACCTCCATCTGTGTCGGGACCAGCCAGGACGCGGCCGGTTGGAACGTGGGCATGTGGTGCCCTTTAGGCAGGTGGATCACGAGCGTAGCAGCGGCGAACCCGTCCTCGGCCACCGACAGTTCGGCTGGCAGTATTTCGAGGGTGATCTGCGGCGGGCCGGGCGCCTTGAGATCGGCGTCGCCTCCACTCTCGACCAAATGGTGAAGACACTCTGAAAGGATCGTTGCGCATCCTGATGACATGTGCTCCGCCCAGCCCGCGACCTGGGCCAGTGCAGTCTTGGACCGGTCGGCCAGGCCGGCGTTTCGCAAGAGCCGGACCACAAGTCCGTTGGCGGCTGGAGTCGGATTGTCCATGTGTTGCCTGCCGTCGCCGAACGGGTTTGACACTCCCGTCTGGGCAAAATTGAACCCGCCCGAGCCGTCGCCAAACCTGCGCTCGACCTCGTTGCAAACGGTCTCGGCAGCGTCGGCCCAGATGTCGTCGTGCGTTGCTTCGGCTAGATCTTGGAAAGCGATCCCCATCGCGCAGAAATCATCCAAAAAACCAGACTGTCGGGAGTCAGCGGCATAGATGTGGGGGATGTCGGGCAGCAGGTTCGCCCACGGTCTTGCGCGCTCGGCGGCAAGCTCGACGTGGCCTGCCTTGACCAGGCCGGATATGGCAAGCCCGTTCCATGCCGCGAGCCCCTTGTCGTCCTTGGCTGGTTTGGGGCGCGTCTCACGGGCCGTGGCGAGCCGGTCGAGCGCGGGGTCGCGGACCTCGTTTTCCGAAAGGTGCAGGATATTCAGCCTGCTCGGGACGCCGGTCGCCTCATCGTTGAAGTTCCCGCCAGGCTTGAACCCGTACCGGGCAAGGGTCTCCGAACCCACCAGTGCCAGCGCTTCTTGGTGGTCCCAAACATAGTAGCTGCCCTCGCTGCCGTCTGAGTCGGCATCCAGCGCCGCGGCGAGGACGCCCTCGCTTGTGACCATCTCAGACTCAAGCCATTTAACCAAATGGTCACACACGTCGCCGAACATCGCGTGCCTGTCCCGCACCCGGCCATAGACACCCAGCAGAAGGGCGTTGTCGTAGAGCATCTTCTCGAAATGAGGGACGTGCCATTCGGAGTCGGTCGAATATCTGTGGAAGCCGCCGCCGATGTGGTCCCGGATCCCGCCCCTCGCCATTGCGGCCAGGGTTTCCAGCGCCATATGGGTTGCTTGCTGGGCAAGGACCTCGCCCGTCCCGTCCGGGTCCGCGAGCCCCGGCCGGAGCCTGGCGAAGTCGAGGAGGAACGAGAGGACGGTGTACGGGGGGAACTTCGGTTCGGACCCGAAACCCCCGTTCACGTGGTCGAACTGTTCATGGAGGTCTTGCACCGCCCGGTCCACGAGCGCGACGGACACGCTTTCGGCCGGGATCGACCTCTGCCGCACCTGCCTGAGCGCAGACCCGAAACGCTTCGCAGATTCGAGCACGTTCTCCCTTTCCTCGGCCCAGGCCGTCGCAAGACCGTTCACGATCTGCAAGAATCCAGGGTGGCCCTGGACCGAGTGCTTGGGGAAGTAGGTCCCGGCAAAAAAGGGCTCGCAGTCTGGGGTCAAAAAGAGGGTCATCGGCCAGCCGCCGCGACCAGAGGCAATCTGCACTGCGGACATGTACGCCTCGTCGAGGTCCGGCCGTTCTTCGCGGTCCAACTTGATCGAGACGAAGTTACGGTTGAGCGCGTCGGCAACCTCATCGTCCTCAAAGCACTCGTGGGCCATCACATGGCACCAATGGCACGTCGAGTAGCCGACGCTCAAAAAGACCGGCCGGTTGAGCCGGCGTGCGGTCTCCCAGGCTTCATCGTCCCAA
>CAZGER010000249.1:0-3683 GCA_964524565.1 uncultured Chthonomonas sp.
ACCGGGTCGCCCGTCTCGTCCAGTTCGCCCGTCTCTTCCTCGACCTCCTCGTACTCGTCGTCAGAGTCAGGGAGAGCGAGCGTCCCGTCCGACGAACCCTTGAGCAGGGCCATCAGCTCAGGATCCAGGTTCGCTGGGATCGAGATCGTCTGTCCGTCCGGAAGGGCCAGTGTGTGCATCGGCAGCGGCTTGAGCGCCTTGCCAAGCGACTTCATCAGGAAGAACGCGACAACCAGCAGCGCCCCGATCGGCATGAGTGAGACCATCTGCTGCATCTGCTGGGCACCAGCGGCGGCGGCGGCGGCTTTCTTTTGCGCTTCTGCGGCATCGGTGCTGAACTCAAAACCGGTCACGCTAGCGTTGAACTTTGCGTTGCCTTCCCAGGGCTTGATGTACTCTTTCAGCCTGTCCTCGATCGGCTTGAGGTCCTTGATCGACAAGGTGTTCGCTGTCACATGGACGTTGAGCGAAAGCAGGTCGCCAGACGCCATCTGGGTCGCCTTCTCTTCCGTCGACTGCCCGTAAGTCTTGGATTCCTGGGTGGAGTTATAGTCGCTCTTTTTGCCTTCGGTCGCATCGACCGACCCGGCTTGGCCAGGGATGTTCTCCTGCGTCCCGCCCGGCCTAACGGTCTGGGTGCCGTCGGCGTTCATCTTCTCCGTCGACTTCTGCTCGCTGATCGGCTCGGTCGGGGTGGTCGTCGTCGAGCGGAGCGACGTCTGGTCCATGTTGGCCGAAAGGTCCACCTGGACGATCGTGTTGCCAGCGCCGAACACACGGTCGAACTCGTTTTGGAGCTCGTTCTTGCGAACCTTGGCCATCTGGGCTTCCGTCGCTAGCCGTTTGTCGGCAATGGAGGTCGAATCGTCGGTGGTCTCACCGTCGTAGACAAACCGACCGTCTGTCGTGACGACCGTGATGTCTTTGGGCTTCAAACCTGTGATGGAAGCCTGGACCAACCGTGCGATCGCCCTCCCCGACTCTTGTGTGAGCCCGCCGGCCTCAGACTCGGTGACTTTCACGGCGGCGGCAGGAGAAACGGTCTGGTCTCCAAACGGCGAGTCTTTGCCAGGCGTCAGGTGGACCTGCGCAGACGAAACACCGGACATCGTGGCGATCGAGTCCGCGAGCTCTTGCGAAAGCGCGGCGCGGATCTTCTCGTTCTCTTTGCGCTGGCTGTCGGTCACACCGATCGACTCGATCATCCCCAAGGACGTCCCGCCCTTGGACGGCATCTTGTTCTTGCTCGCCAACAGCATCCTGGCACGGGCCACGTCGCTGGAAGGCACCATGACCTCCATTTGCGGGCTGACTTCGACCTTGTAGCCGCCTTTAAGCAGCTCGTCGTACACCGCGGCGCGGTCTTGGTCACTGACCCCGGTCACAACCGGCATCATCTTGGGCTTGCTTGCGAACATCCCGGTCAAGGTGACCAGGGCCAGCAAGAAGGCTACGCCGAACACAGTGACCAGGCGCTGCGTCTTGTCAGCGTTCTGCCACCACTCTTTTAGTCGATCTAAGAATGCACCCATCTTGGCTGCCTTAAGACCGGCTTAGGTTCAAACAGGTCTAAACCTGCATCCGCGTGATCTCTTGATAGGCTTCTAGCACCTTGTTTCTGACCTGCATGGTCAGAAGCATCGCTGTGCTGGCACGCTCCATCGCGATCATCAGATCGTGAACTTCCACTGGCCGATTCGCCATCAGGTCGTTTTGCAGCGACTGGGCTTCCAGTTGCTGGCCATTGACTTCCTTGATGACGTCCATCAGAACCTTCCCAAAGTCCTCGCCTGCGCCGGCGTCGGGCTTTTGGGAACTCAGTGGCTGTGCTAGCTTTGCGAGACTAGAACCGTCGATTCTCATCTTTAATCAGGTTCCTGTCACACTCTGCCGATGTTCAGGGCTGCCCTGAGCATCGACTTGGAAGAGTTGAACGCCGCGACGTTCGCCTCGTAGCTCCTGGTCGCACCCATCAGGTCGACCATCTCCAAAATGGGGTTGACGTTGCTAAAGTAGACCATCCCCTCCTCGTCTGCCATCGGGTTGGTAGGGTCGGACATCCCCCTCAGCGGGGTCGGGTCGTCGATCAGCTTGCTCACCGTCACGCCCTCTTCGCCCGCTTCTAAGATCACGATCTTGCGGCGGTAGGCTTCCTGGCCGGGAGTGCTCATCGAGTTCGCGTTGGCGATGTTGCTACTGATCGCGTCCATGCGCATCCGCTCGGCAAAGAGCCCGGTTGCGCTCGCTCGGAGGGCGGAGTTGATCGTCACTATCTGCCTTCCTTGATCGCCGTTTTGAGGCCGCTAAAGTACCGGTTGGTCATTTCAGAAAGCATCTGGTAGCGGTACTCCATCTCTGCGATCGACATGACCTCGGTCTCCAGGTCCACTGAGTTGCCGTCGATGCGGATCGAGTTGGACTCGCCCTCGCCCATTCCGAACTCGGACCGAAACTTGCTGAGGTTCTCTCCCTCTGCCATGCCGCTCTCTGCCGCCTCCAGGTCGGTCGCAAAATCCATGTCCTGGCGTTTGTACTCGGGCGTGTTGACGTTCGCAAGGTTCGCCGTCAGCAGCCCGTGACGCCTGGTCGTGAGGTCCATCGACCTCGCCAGGTTCTCAGATTGAGGCCCGAAAAGTTTTGATAACATCTGCACGGTTTCCCCGCGCGTCCATTCGCTCAAACCGTCCGATCCATGGACGGCAGGCGGAACTTCCATTCCGGCCCGATGTCATGTTCGGCACAATCACCGGTTTTTTCAGCCCGATCAACCCATATTCGCGCAAGAAAAGCAAAAGCGCGGGCCGGGATACACCCGGCCCGCGCCAATCGAGCGGTTTGAATGGGCTATCGCCCGGCCTTGACCTCGTCGTAGCAGACTTCGCAGTACCATTTTCCATCGATCTGCTTGGCATCGCTTTTGGGAAGGTGGCCCGTGCACTTGGCGCAGTTGACTTCTGCACCAGGCATCGGCGGAGGAGGCAGTGCGCCAGCACCCAGCTCACCGTTTCCAGACGGTCGCGGTGTCTGGGGGCGCTGGGCTCCCGCACCAGGGGTGTTCCCGCCACCGCCAGCGCTGATCGCCTCGGGCTTGGGGGTGCAGTCCGGGCAAAGCTTCTTACCCTGGACGTCTGTCAGAAGGTTGACCGAGGTAGGTGTCCCGCACTTCTCGCAAGGGACTTTCTCTTCGGATGGCGGCTGGCCGTCGTTCGTCGCCAGACCGGCCGGTCCGGTGGCGACACCGCCCTCTTCGGAGATGCTGATGGGGTTTGACTCATCGCCACATCCCGCTATCAGCAGTGTCAGGGCAGCGATCGCGGCAAGGAACAGTGTCTTCATTGGTTCTCCGTGTCGGTTGGAAGGATACCGGTGGAAACACCCGTTTCGTGCGCCTGGTTCCCTCACTGTGCAGTTTATCCGCCGGAAAACAAGAACTCGGCCACAGTTGTCCGCTTGCCAGGATCAGGGCCGGACAGCGATAAAGTCGTCCTCGGATTCGAACGTGCCGTAATAGTAGGGCGTCGAACTCTCGAACTCGCCCGCGCAAGTGTCCACCATCTTGAACACAGGGTCCACCATCCGCTCTGAAACAACCTTGGAGGCAAAGCACCAGGCCCGAACAGCCCCAAGCTCGCCCTTGGCCCGCTCGCACATGTTCGCCCAAACCAGGACAGCCTTCGAGTCCA
>CAZGER010000250.1:0-3635 GCA_964524565.1 uncultured Chthonomonas sp.
CATGACGTACCTGCCGTTGAAGGCGATCTCGACATCGCCGTTCTTGCTGAGCATCTGGACCTCTTCGCGGGCCTCTCCTTTGTCCTCGCTACGGGCGCTGACGACGACCTTGTCGCCGCTACCGGAGAACCGGATGCGGTTGGCGTTGTCGCGGGCGAGGATCATGGCCCTTTTGACGTTGTCGAAGAGCTCGACGCGGTCCATTGTCCAGGAGCGGGTGTGCTCGGCGGGCACGACCCGCTCCCAGTTGGGATATTGCCCGGAGAGGAGCTGGCTGACGATCTTGGCCGATCCGACGTCCACCGAGATCCTTGAGCCGTCGAAATCGAGCCTGATCGTCTCGTCGTCGCCGATTGGCAGGCTACGGACGATGCGGAGGGCCTTTTCTGGGACGATGGCGGTGACGGAGCTTCCGATGCCTTCTTGGATGATCTTGTGGACAGCCATCCGGTGGGTGTCGGTGGCGACCATTGTGAGGGACTCGCCGTCGTAGGTGAAGAGGACCCCTGTGAGGACGGCCCTGCCTGTGTCGTCGCTGACGGCGAAGGCGACGCTGGCGATGCCTTTTCGGAGCTTGCCTGCCTCTAGGTTCAGGGAGGCGTTTGGTTCGAACTCTGGGATGCCGGGGAAGTCTTCTGGCGGGTAGGCCATGAGCTTCCATTCGGACTCTCCCTGCCTGAGATAGAGCTGTGTGCCTTCGAGGCTCAGCTCGATCTCTTTGTCCGGCAGGTTGGTGACGATGTCGCTGAACAGCCTTTGCTGGACGAGGATGGAACCTGGTTCTTCGACGCGGGCCAGGCATGAGCCCATTGCCCACATTTCGCCGTCGCACCCGACGAGTTTGATCCCTGTGTCTGCGACTTCGACCTTGAGCGAGGTGAGGACCACGCCACTGGATCGGACGCTTGATGCCGGGGCCGCTATCGCGAGGGCGTCGGCAAGTTCTTTTCGTGTTACTGTAGCTTTCATCGTCTGGGGTGAGTCTGTGGCCTTCAGCCTTGGATCGGCAGATGGTACTGGAAGTGGCCCGGTTCTGGTGCTTGTGGGAGGGCGTTAGCCCCTGCCTTTTGCATTTTGAGCAGGATCCTGTAGTGTGTCTCGTCTGAGACGTCGGTGTTTCCGGCGTCTTGGAGTGCCATGACGGTTTGTTTGAGGGTGACCATGTCGTGGCTGAGTGCTGGGTCGTTTTCCGCTGCGGTCTCAAGTTCCTGTGCGAGTTCTTCGCTCAGTTCTTCGCCGGCGTAGAGGTCAACAAGCTTCTTATAGAAGTCATTCATTTCAGTTTCTCCAGTGAGCCGCCGAGTTTGTCGCGCAGCGCCCTTCTGCCGCGGTAGAGCCGCGACTTGAGCGCCGGTACGCTTATGCCCAACGTTTCGGCCGCTTCTTTGGCCGAAATATCCTCAAGGTCACAAAGGATCAGAGGTTCGCGGTATTCAAGGGGGAGGTCGTTCAGTGCCTGATGGACCGTGACCCTGAGTGCCGCTCGTTCTTCTGTTCCAGAATAGTGTGCCTCCGCCGGGAGCTCGAGCAGCTTGTGTTGGCGCATCTTATCGATGCACAGGTTGCGTGCGATGCGGAACAGCCAGGTTTTGAAGGCACCGTCCGCTCGAAGGTCTGCGGATCTCCTGAGTACCCGCAAGAACGTTTCGGCAGTCGCGTCCTCCGCGTCCGTCCTGTTTCCCAGCATCCTGAAGGTGTACCGGAAGATTTTCTCCCCGTACAGTTCGTACAACCCTCCAAGCGCCGACCTGTCGCCCTTTGCGAGAGCGGTGAGCCAGCGTTTTTCAGCTAACGAGTCATCCCTTGGATTGCCCGACATAACAGACGTGGTTTAGTGGAAAAACGACGCAGGCAGTATAACCCGGTCAATTTTTGCCCTGCCGAAGTTTTTCAGATTGTCCCTGTGGCCTGGGACTTAATTTGTGGTCGTGAGCTTGATCAGGGTGATCTTGGGCTGCCTTGCGACGTCGGCATCAGCCTCGATTCCAGACATTAGCACGACATAGACCGAGCCTGGGTCGAGCGTGAGGGCCTGGCTGACGAAATCTGCCTGTGTGCCGGAGCGTCGGACGAACCAGGTTCCAGTGCCGGAGTCGACGAGGATGGAGGACATTCCGCCCGGGGCGATATCGCCGGTGGCGAACTGCGGGTTGGTGCTGGCATTTTGGAGCTTGACGGCCGGGGTGAGGAGGCCGGGCGACCGTTCGATGGCGTGGACGACGAAGAGTCTGGCCTTGTTGCCGACGGGGGCCGACCGATCGACGGTGAAGCTGAAGAAGCGGAGGCGCTTGAGCTCTTCGCCGACGCCGAAGTTGCGGATGCCGTGGGCGAGGACGACGCTGTCGGTGTCCTCGGCAAAGACGATGGCTTGGCGTTCGAACTCGAAGGTTGAGCCAGCGTCGTGGAGGGAGACGTCGTAGCCGTCGACGTCGGCGCCTTTGAACTCGTGCTCGACAAAGTCTCCGGAGGACGCTAGGTAGGCGAGGGCATCGGCGGCGATCTCGTCGTCCATGCGGAACTGGAGGCTGCCACCATCGGGGCTTGCGGTTATGAAGATGACCTTGGGGTCGTTAGCGTTGGTCGTCCCGCTCCCTGCGCAGCTTGCTAGGAGCAGGCAGAGGGGCAGTAGCAACAAGGTGAGACGGCTGGCCATCGGCTGATAAGATACCTAACCTTGTGTGCTGGACCTCAAGGATCGTTCGCTTCTTGCAGCCTATGGACCGTCGCGTAGCACAGGGGGCAGCCGAGCATCGCGGTTTCTTTTGCCTTTTGCTCTGTCCAGCCGCAAGCGGGGCAGCCTTCTGAGGCGAGCTCGCCGTAGAAGGCCTCAAAGAAGCCTCCGAGGAAGGGCACTCCGGTTTCTTGGGCGAGGTCCGGGCCTGTGACGGCTTGGGTGAGTCCGTTATGGGTGGTGCGGAACTTGAGGTTCAGAACGGTGTCCCGTTTTTGGTCTCTTTCTTGAAAAGTCCCATCGCGGCCCTGGTGACCTCTCCGGGCCTGCCCGAGCCGATGGGCCTTCCATCGAGGGTGACCCTCGGGATGACCTCGGCGGCGGTGCCGGTGAGGAACGCCTCGTCTGCTTCGAGGATGTCGTACCTGGTGATCATTTCCTCGACGACCGTGTAGCCAGCGTTGCGCAGGAGGCCGATGACGGTGTTACGGGTGATGCCCAGGAGGAGTCCGGCCGACGGATGAGGCGTGCGGACGACTCCTTTGGTGATGATGAAGATGTTGTCGCCCGTACACTCGGAGACGTAGCCCTCGCTGTTGAGCATGAGGCCCTCTCCGGCGCCCATGCTGTTGGCCTGTTCTTTGGCGAGGATGTGGTAGGCGTACCTGCCAATGCACTTGACCCTTTGGTCCAGGGTGTCGGGCGGGGCGACTTTGAAGGAGGTGGTGACGACATTCAGGCCGGTCTCGTACGCCTCTGGCTTGTAGAGGGCTAGGGTGGAGACCATGACCATGACGTTGGGGTCAGTCTTGACGGCCCTTGGGTCGAGTCCGAGCCCGGTGCCTCGGGTTACGTTGAGGCGGATGTAGCCGTCTTGGATGTCTGCTTGGCGGCAGACATCGAGGATGGTGGCCTTGAGCCTGGGCTGGTCGATCTGCATGCAGTAGCCCAGGTACCGTGTGCC
>CAZGER010000251.1:0-3632 GCA_964524565.1 uncultured Chthonomonas sp.
GTTTGTCCGATCCGCCAGCGGTACACGAGGCCAAAGAACAGAAAGCAAGAACTCCCACAGCCCATTTCAACATGGCCGCGTTTTACCTGGGCACATAATCAAGACATGCGGTTTCCTTTCGTCCTCGCGGTATTGGTGGTCGGCGTGTCACAGGTGCCGGGCGTCACGCCCCGGCAGATCAAGATCTTCAACGGCAAAGACCTGGACGGCTGGACGCCCAAGATCACCGGGCACACGGCGGGCGAAAACTGGGGGGACACTTTTACCGCAAAGGACGGTGTCCTGAGTGTCCGCTATGGCGCGTACACGGACTTTGGCGGCAAGTTCGGGCACCTGTTCTACAAGACAGCGTTCTCCAGCTACATCCTTCGGCTTGAGTACAGGTTTGTCGGCAAGCAGGTCCCTGGCGGGCCGGGATGGGCGTACAAGAACTCCGGTGTGATGGTCCACGGCCAACCGGTGGGATCCATGACCAAGGACCAGCAGTTCCCCGTCTCGTGCGAGGTCCAGCTGCTTGGCGGCGACGCGGAGGGCGAGCGGACGACTGGCAACGTCTGCACCCCCGGCACAAACATCTGGTACCAGGACAAGCTGTGGACGCAGCACTGTACGAACTCCACCTCCCCGACCTTCCGTGGCGAGGAGTGGGTGAGGGCCGAGATCGAGGTCCACGGGCACGGGCTTGTCGTCCACCGGATCAACGGGAAAGAGGTGCTTAGGTACTCGCAGGTCCAGCTGGACATGAACGACGCAGACGCGAAGGCCTACGTCTCTGCCACTGGCGCCGAGTCCAAGGTGTTCAAGGGCACCCTCTCGCTCCAGTCGGAAAGCCACCCGGTCGACTTTCGCAACATCACGCTGGAACCGCTGGACTAGTCGAGCCCGGTCCGGGACGCCAGGTATCCGTTGATGGTCTTGAGCAGGCCGTCACGCTTGGCGTCCGTCGTGGCCAGGGCGATGTTGACCGCCCGCCCGTTCACGTCGGTCAGGACGATCGCTTTGGCGGGCAGTGAGCCTTGTCGGGAATTGGTCTGGACCGACACCATCCCCAACCGGCCGGGAGTGGCGACATCGATGGTGTGGGTCTTCTTGCGCTTGATCGGCCCGAGCGTGCGGGCCACGGTCAGGCGGTTGCCCTCGAACGTGACGGTCTCCTCTGCCGCCGAGGTGAAGGCCCCCACCCACATGCCGATCCCGACCGTCCAGAAGATCGCGTAGAACGCCAACATCGCCAGGGCTCCCCACCCGAACGCCCGCGACATGCCCCCGATCATCAAAACGGCGTGAAAAGTGGTGAAGGCGTTCCACCCTGTGCCGAACACGAACATCGCGCCGCCGGCGGCGAGGTTGGCCGGGGAGGTTTTCAGTTCCAGGGTCTCTCCAAAGTCCTGTGTCGGCGCGACGCCCATCTCGATCTTGGCCGCGGTCTCGGCCAGCCTGTCCTGGAGGCGTGTCAGGTCAGGGCGGCTTTCGGGATCGCCGGGGCTGAGCTTGGAGAGCCGTGTCCGGAGGTCCATCTCCAGGCTCGGCAACTGCGACTTGGCCATCTCGAAGGTCTTGATGAGCTCGTCGTCGGCAAAGGCGTCGAGGGCGAGGGCGTGGTGCCCGATGGTGTCGACGGAGGACCGCAGGTCGGAGACCGTTTCCAACCGTTGCCGGATCGCCTGCTCGTCCAGCACCTGGTCGTCCATGACGAGCGGTGCAAACCGGGCGACCCAGGAGTTCACCTCGTGACGGGCCGACTCCGTTGTTTCCCCGGACAAGAACTCAGACTCACTCGCCACAGGGCTATTGTGGCCTCTGCGGGCCAGATCGTGAGGTGACGCTGCCTGTAGGCGGAAATCGTGACAAAAAATCCAGGAATCAGCCTTTCAAATCTAACTGAACGGTTTGTATAATAGTCCGCGTCCCAGTTTTGGAGGATTCACTTTTATGTCAGGTTTTGGCGTTGGTTTCAAGTCACTAGCCGTGTGCGCCCTTTTGGCGGCCCTGGCTGCCCCGGCGGCGGCCCAGTCCGGCTCAAGCGGCGTTACTCTCAAGTCCCACATCACTCTCGCCGCTTTCGGTTCGTCTTCGGGGAACGACTGCTGGGGTTATGTTTCGCCAAGCGGCCGTGAGTACGCCTTGGCCGGGCTTAACAACAAGGTCGCTGTGGTGGAGATCACGACGCCTTCCAGTCCGGTCATCGTCGCATCGATCCCGCACACAAGCAGCACCTGGGGCAGTATCAAGGTCTACGGCACGACAGCCTACGCCGTCACGGAGTCCACGACCGGTATCCAGGTCATCGACCTCTCCCAGGTCGATTCCGGCATCGTGACATTGGTCACGACACTGCCGTCCCCTGGGCGCAACCACAACATCATCATCGATACGACGGCAGGGTTCCTGTACACGTGCGGTTCGCGCAACGGCGCCGGGACGACCGAGTGCTTTAGCCTCGCCAACCCGCTTGCACCGGTCAAGGTCGGCCCGGCTTCGATGACGACGAACTACCAACACGACGGACTGCCGTACACGTACACGTCCGGGCCGCTCGCTGGCAAGACCTACTGGTTCGGGTTTAGCGAAGGCCGCGGTGTCGACATCTACGACTTCACGGACAAGAACAACCCGTTACTGGTCAAACGGGCGACCTACCCAAACATGGGCTATTGCCACCAGGGTTGGCTGAGCGACGATAAGAAGTACCTCTACGTGGACGACGAGTTCGACGAGAGCAACCTCAACGTCCCCACCCGCTCCCTCATCTTCAACGTGGAAGACCCGCTCAACGCGTTCTTTGTCGGCACGTTCAGCTCCTTCCTCGCGGCGATCGACCACAACCAGTACGTCTCGGACGGGTTCACCTTCCAGGCCAACTACCGGAGCGGGCTGCAGATCTTTGATGTGGGTCAGACACCGGAAGCCCCCGAGCGGGTAGGGTGGTACGACACCTACCTGGCCAACGACCTCCGTGGCTATGACGGAGCCTGGAGCAGCTACCCGTTCTTCCCAAGCGGCACTGTCCTGATCTCAGACATCAACGGCGGGCTCTTCGTCTTCGACCCGACCGAGGCGACCACGCGCCACAAACCGGCCGCCGACGTTGCGACCCCGGCGGGAGCGATCGCTTCTGGCAACCTGAACAGCCTGGCCCTGAGCGACAACGACTCGCTCCAGGTGAACGAGAGCACCGTCAAACCGGACCACTATCCGATCCACATCGTCACCGGCGCGACCGCCTACGACACCAAGCCGAACAAGCTCGTGCTCACGATCGAGTCTCGGGCGAACGTCGCTGGCTTCAAGCAGAGGGTCGAGCTCAAAAACTGGGTGACCGGCCAGTTCGAGCCCATCGACGAGCGACTGATCGGCACCGCCGACGGCTCGGTGGTGCTCGTGGTCCCTGGCGACATCACCCGGTTTGTCAACCAGACGACCAGGAGGATCGAGTCGAGACTCCGCTACTCGGCCGACGCCAAGTCCATTCCCAGACGTACGGTGTGGGTCGATCAGATCGAGTTCGCGATCACGCGGTAGCTCAATCCACAGGCTCGAGGACAATGTGCATCCTGCACACTTCGTCTTCGAGCCTGTTCCCTGAAAACACCTGGCCAGGCTCTTTGCCGTCGTTGGCCGCGCACCGCTCG
>CAZGER010000252.1:0-3622 GCA_964524565.1 uncultured Chthonomonas sp.
GGCGAGGACCGGCCGCACTTTAGCGGTAGATGGCGAAGGTGCCGGACCCTGTGAAGGGGAAGCCGCCTGGTGTCGTTGTGATGGTGAAGTCACCATCTTTGACGACGCCGCCGACAAAGGTCACGTTCGTGAGTGTTCCGATGGCCTTGTTGTTCTCCGTCGCATTGTCGATCTGGTCGACGGACCAGAGTTCGAGCGCGCCGGGGTTGCTGCCGTTACCGAGGACAGCCCTGCCGTACCAGAGGTCGGTGATGACCGCTCCGTTCCGTTTGACCATGACAGCGGTGTGGACCTGTGTCGGATTGGTCGTCGGGAAGATGATGAGCGCCTGGGTGCCGACGTTAGAGATGGTCTCTGCGTAGTTGCGCCACGCGCCTTGGAGGGCGGCGATGTTGACGACCGTCGGTGGGATGACGCTCGGGTCCGGCTCAAGCACTGTGTAGGTGCCTGGGGCCGATGAGCCTGGAGGGCCTCCGAGGGTGACGGGGTTTGTGATGACGCCGCTCTCGATAAAGTTGGGGCTAAAGAGGTCGAACGACCCGACCGTCCCGGCTCCCCTAGCGAGGCCGAAGCCATCGCCGGAGACGAGGAACTTTTCTGCGTCTGGGCCGGAGTTCATGCTGGGCTTGACGCCGATGTTGGAGACGTCGAAGGCGACCATGTCGCTGAACCTTGCGCGGAGGCTCGGGTTACCGCCGTTGATGCCGTTATCGGCATCGAAGGCAGCCTGGTCCCAGTTGATGCCTGTACCGGCGTCCCACCAGAGTGCGGCGTCGTTGAGGAACATTTGGACAGAGAGCTGTCTGCCTGGGACGAGCGGCATCTGCACGGGGATGACTGGGACGTCGAATCCGCCGCTGAACCTTTCGATGAGGTTGCCGGAGAGCCCTTCCTCGTACATTTTCCAGATCGTCATGCTCAGGTTTGCGTAGAGGAGTGAGCCTGCCGCGGCGCCTTCCTGTGCGAAGCTGTACTTGTTGACGGAGAACCCATCGAGCTTGATGTTGGTGCCATCGAGCGATCCGTTGAAGACGGTTGGGATCCTGTCTGTGAGTGCGTTGTGGAAGCGGATGTTGTTGAACTTGACGTACTGCGACCCTGGCGACCTTCTGCCCTGGCCCGACAAGAACACGATCCTGACGTCTGTGGCGGTTGTGTCCATAGCGACCGCCGGGACGCTCCTTGGTGGTGTGCCGGTGGTTCCGGTGGTGGTTCCGCCAGCGCCGCCCGTCGTGGTTCCGATACCGTTACCGCCGGTGCATCCGACGACGATTACGCCGGCTGCGATAAATAACAACCATTTCTTCAAAATCAAGACTCCTGATTGCTCCGAACTTGGAAGCATACGCTCTACCTCGTGCAGAACGTGGCTTGGCACGCCAAGGCTCCCGCGTCCCGTTCAGGCGATAGAGTACCGGATTAGACGCGCAGAAGTCTCGGCTTCGTTCGAGAATTGTCCAATTCAGGCGGCGAGGAAGTTCCTGGCGGCGGTTCTCATGACTTTGTCGACGATGACGGCGAGGTGGTCCTCGTCGAGTCCGAGGTCGACGAGGGTGTGGGGGTCGACCTCAGGTGCGACGTTGGAGACCCCGAGCGTGCACCGAGCCTGACCGATCCGACGAGTGGGTCGGCCATAAAGCCCATTTCGTGGTGGTGGAGGGCGGCGAACTGGATGTGTTCTGGGAAGCCGACGGCGGAGATGAACGCCTCTCCTGCTTCTTGGTGGTTGTAGCCGAAGGTGTTCTTTTCGCTCTCATGGAGGCCATAGGAGGTGCCTTGGACGGACTCCATGACCTGTGAGTAGAGCTTAGGGTTCGAGTTGCTGAGGACGGCGACGCCTATGTTGTGCATGAGTCCTGCGGCGTAGTAGCAGTGCATTGGCTGTCCGTGGATCTCTGCGATCGCTTTTGCTCCCTCGGCGGTGGCGACGGCGTGTGCGAGGAGGTCGCTGAGTCTGACGGGGGACCTTTCGAGGAGGGGCGTGACCATTCCTTCGAATGCGGCGCAGACAGCGACGTACCAGGCGTTTTCTGGCCCGAGGACATCGAGGGCTTCGGGGACGGAGGTGAACTGTGAGGGTTGTCCGGTGTAGGAGCCCCTGGCGAGTCCCCCGAGGAGGATCTGCTGGCACTGGCTCGATGGGGTGGAGAGCCTGGACAGGAGTGACGGCGACATGTCGCACGAGCCGAGCATGGTCGTACACTTCTTCGCCACGTCTGTGACGCTCTTGAGCACGAGCGCATCGTTGACCGCTATCAGCAGATCTGAATCCAAAGCCTGGTTACCCTATCCTGTCCCTTCCTCGTTCCTGAAAGGTGGTTCCAGGTCTGGGCTTGGGGCCACCCAGGTACATGGACGAGTATTGGGCGATGGGTAGACTCGATTTTCTGATGAGAGGGCCTGGTCTGCTTGATATGAACGAAGCGGTCCAGTATCCGGGCCGGCGACTTTCGTTCGCGATTTCCACTGACCTTGGGGACGAGGACACGCTGGATCTTTTGGAGCCTGTGGAGGGGAACCTGGAGGCTGTCAGCACGGGCAACGCCCTGCTTGTTGGGGGGAAGTTCCGGACGAAGGCGGTTTTGGACTGTGCGAGGTGCGGCCGTCCTTTGGAGGTTTCTTTGGAGTTCGAGATGGAGGACGACTTTTTGGTCGAGGGCGTCCCGAGTTCGTTCGCTTCTGACGGTTACGCGCGGGTCGTGGCGGAGGAGCCTTTTCAGTTGTTCACGAAGAACGCTTTGATCCAGGACGTTTATGTGCGCCAGGGGGTGATCGTGAACCTGCCGGCGCAGCCTTTGTGCGAGTTTGGGTGGGACGGTCCGTGCCCCCATGCGGCGGAGCGGGCGGGGCCGGGCCAGGCTCACGGGCACCCTGCGATGCTGGAGCTTGAGAAGTTCCGGAGCGAGGCTCAGGATTGAGGATCGCTGTCGACGCGATGGGCGGCGACCACGCCCCTGAGCCGGTCGTCCACGGTGCGTTGGCGGCGGCGGGGCAGATCAGGGGGGGGATCATCCTTGTCGGGCAGGAGGACGCTGTCCGGGGGTGTCTGACGGGGACGTTGCCAGCGAACGTCCGGATCCACCATGCCTCTCAGGTGGTGGACATGCACGAGACGCCGACGGAGGCGTTGAGGCAGAAAAAGGACAGTTCGATCTCTGTCTGTGCGGCCTTGGTGCGGTCTGGGGAGGCCGAAGCGATGGTCTCTGCCGGGAACACGGGGGCCGCGACTGCGGCATCTTTGTTGGCTTGGCGGCAGATCGCGGGGATCCACCGGCCGGCGATCGCCCAGGTGTTCCCCAACCGGAGCGGCAGGTTCCTGCTGTTGGACGCTGGGGCATCGCCGGACGTGGACCCGAAGCACCTTGTCGAGTTTGGGATCATGGGTCGCGCCTATGCCGAGAAGGTGATGGGCCGGTCCAACCCCACGGTGAAACTGTTGAACATTGGTGAGGAGCCGGGCAAGGGGAACGCCTTTGCGAAGTCGGCGCACCAGCTGCTTTCGGAGTTTTCCTGGTTCGGGGGGAACGTCGAGGGCAAGGACCTGTTTCGGCAGGACCTTGACGTTGTGGTCTGCGACGCATTTGTTGGGAACATCCTTTTGAAAGTCTGCGAGGGGCTGGGC
>CAZGER010000253.1:0-3616 GCA_964524565.1 uncultured Chthonomonas sp.
TGTCGCAGTACTTTCTGGCGTTCAACCTGATGAAGCGGGCGGCGATCGTCGGGATCGGCCAGGCGTTGGTGGTGCTCGTGCTCGGCCTTCTGTTGGTGCCGACCTACGGTTATGGCAGCGCCCTGGTCGTCATGGTCGCCAGCGAGTGCGCCTACGTCGCCTTTGCGATCGCGGCCCTGTGGAACCCGGTCATCAAGGAGCTGAGGAAGGCGTAGGCGCGAACGTCGCCAGGTTGCGCTCCGAGACCGTCCTTCTCAAAGGGGCGACAAAGGTGATTCCTGCCAGCATGCAAAAAGCGTTGGCGAACACGTCGGTCAGCTGCATGATGTGCGCCGCCTCGACGAACGACCGGGTGAAGATGAACGCCCCGTAGACGATGACGAGCATCGCCGCCTCCCTGCCGACAAACGTCGCGCCGCGCCGGTACACAACGACCGCGCGGATGAAGATCGAAGCGACAAAGATGGCGTAAAAAAGCGATCCGACCATGCCGAACGAGAGCGCAAAGGTCGCAAAAATGTTATCGACACGGGGGGCACGGAACCCGAACCCGAACAAGGGGGAGTTCTGGGCCGCCTCCAGCGCCTGGCTGATGAACTCCGTCCGGCCAGCGGTCGGGTCCGTGTTGGTGGAGCGCTCGATGATGTTCTTGATCGCACCGACCTCGGCCAGTTGGGGACCGAAGCCGACAATGACCAGCGTGCCGAACACGAGGGCCACGATGAACCACAGCGAGTATTTGCCCGGCTGCTTGAGGAAGTGCAGGAAGAAGTAGACCGCGGCGGCAAGGACCAGGGCCACGAGGGCGCCCCGGCTCTGGACAAGCAGGATGCAGTAAATGCCGGTCACGCCACCCATCAGCCTCAGCCACGTTTTGATGTGGGGCGAGAGCAGGGCCACGAGGGCGACAAGCCCGCCGTAGATGGCACTGTTGTTCGGGTGGAGCCAATCGGGGAAGGCGCCGCGCTGGGCGTTGAGGATCGTGAACCCCCTGGACGCGTACAGCAGGGCGGTCAGCACCGAGATGATCATGCCGCCCACGAACAGCCAGGTCTGGATCTGCTGTGTCGGGGGAACCTTGAGCCGGTTGATCACCTGCGGGACGATGATAAAGACGGTCGCGTTCCTGACGATCAGGATCAGCCAAAACCCGATGGCGAGCGTGAGCTCGAGCGTCCTGGGCTGGAGGAAGAAGATCCCCGGGATGCCAATGATCGTGATGGCAAAGGCGGAAAGGTGGAACGCGTTGAACCGTGGCTTTGTCTTTGCCGCCGCTTCCAGCAGGAGCACCGCGCCCAGTGCCAGGATCCAGGTCCCGACAAACGTGAAGGTGGAGTCCGGCTGGCCGGTGATCTTGACCGTGGCCAAAAAGCCGAGCGGCATCACGACGAACAGGATCGCCATGAGGAGACCGAGCAGCGTGTGGACGTTGGCAGGTGCCCCAAGCTCGCCTTTTCGATAAGGTGGTCTAAGGAGGGGCTTGCCTTGCATGGTGCACTCATGCCCCGCCGGTTTTGGCGGGGCAAGACTCTACGATTTGGTCAGGTGCGCCTCTTTCGCGCTCACTCGGTTTTCGACCATGCCGAGCAGGGCCGGTGAAGATGTCTCCATCAGGCCGACCGCCTCTTTGAACTCTGCCTTGGTGGGCATGCCGATCTTGGTGACCAAGATCGCGACGTCCGTGACAGAGGCAAGGCTCGCGGCGTCTGCCAGGCCCGCCACCTGCGGTGCGTCGAACACGACCATGTCGGCCTTGTCCTGCAAGAGTTCGACGATCTCCCTCATCCTCGGCGAACCGATCGCCTCGGTCGCGTTGGCCGGGATCGTTCCTGCCGAAAGCACGGACAGCCCGTCCACCGACGTCGGCTGAAGGGCGTCCTCGATGGTTGAGGTGCCCAGGAGCACATCGCCGAGTCCGGGAGCGTCTTTGCAGCCGAACAGCTTGTGGACGCCAGGGTTGCGCAGGTTCGAGTCCACCAGGATCGTCCGTTGCCCGTTCAGAACGTAGGCGACCGAGAGGTTGGCGGCGACGACAGACTTGCCCTCGCCCCGTAGGGTGGAGGTGACGACCAAAGACTTGACCTTGTTGTCACGCGAGTACCTGGCGATCGTGGACCGCAAGACCCTGTAAGACTCGAAAGCCAGGTTGGACTGCGGGTTGGTGATCAGCGGGTGCTTGCTGCGCGGGCGCTCTGGGATGTGCGCCAGCGGCGAGAGACCGGACAGGGCAAAGGCCTCGTCTTTCGAGTTGACCTTGTCCTGCACGTTGTCCCGGATAAGACTGAACACGACCGCAAGGGCCAGACCAAGGATGGTCGCCAGGGTCATGTTGATGAGCCAGTTCGGTTGGCTCTGCTCGGCGAACACGCCAGGTGTCAGGCTGGTGACGGGCGACTTGATCTCGTTGACGCGCAGGGACATGGTGTCCTTGATCGAGGTGAGACCCTCAAGCGACTTCTGGTGCAGCCCGATGGACCGCTCGATGTCCCTCTGCTCTTTCGCGATGCTGGCAAGCTGGTTGACAGCCGCCTGTCGCTCGTCCCTCACGCGGGAAAGGTCGTTCATGCGGCCGATCGCTGCGGCTGCGTCGGCCTTGGCCGCTGCGACCTGCATCCTGGCCTGCTCGAAGACAGGGTTGAGTTCAGGGACCGTGGGGGGAAGGTCTTCCTTCAGCTGGGCGACGCGGGCCTCTTGGAGCTTGATCGCGTTGTCGATCTCTTTGACCTGGGTGGAGGTCTCCAAATAGATCTGGATGAGCAGTTCCCGTCGTTGCCGCAGGGTGTTGAGCTCGCCCTCCGCGTTCACGATGAACGTCCGGTTCTGCGGATCGTTCGGAACCTGTCGCTCCTTGGGAGTGCCCCGGAACTCTGCTTCCAGACGGTCGGCCAGGGCCGAAGCCGCCGCCGCCCGCGAGGAACCGTCGAAATAAGCTTGCTCAGCGGCTGAGAGCATGCCAAGCCGCACCTGCAGCTCGGCGTTCGTGTCGCTGACGTTGTAACGGTTCTTAAAGTCGGCGAACGCCTGCTCGGACTGCTTGATCGCGTTCTGCTCTTCCTCGACCCGGACCGCGACGAAGGCAAGCGCCCTGTCGGCCGCTTCCCGCCTCATCTCTTTGGCGAAGGTCGCGAAAACCACCGGGTAAGCCCTGGCGATCTTGATCGCCATCTCTTCGTCGCCACCCTGGACGCTGACGCCAAAGATGTTCGACTCGTCCTTTTGCCTCACAAAGACCTTGGGATACGACTTGTACTCTGCAACGGTCTGGGGAACCTTGATGGCCGCTTCCCGCAGGGCTTCAAAGAAGATCCTCTGGGACTGCAGCAGCTCGACCTGTGTGGCCAGCGGGTACGTCGCTTGCGGCACGGTGAGCTCCGGCGCGACGCTGTCGGGCGAGAGGCTGATACCGTTCGGTGCGGCACCTTCAACCAAGACCTCGGTCGAGGCCGTGAACTGCTTGGGCATCAACAAAGATGCGGCCGCCCCTAAAGCCAGACAGATCAAGAAGGTCGTGATGAACACTCCCTTGTTCCGCACGAGAGTCTTGACAAACTCTCCAAGCGTCACGGACGAACTGTATTCACCCGGCGTGAATGCGGTCAGGTCTCTTTCAACGGTC
>CAZGER010000254.1:0-3590 GCA_964524565.1 uncultured Chthonomonas sp.
ACCCCATCACGATCCCAGCCGGGATCTGCACCGCCGTCTCGCTCGACTGCCACGCCCCCATCTCCGTCGAGGCCTTCCCCGTCCCCGGCAAAACGTCGCTGATCAACGCCCAGTCCGCCGCCGCATAGATCCCGTTCCCGATCCCAAAAAGAAAAACCATCACCCACACTGGCGTAAAGCTGTCCGCCAGACCGATCGGCACCAGACAGGCGAACATCGCCACCGCCGAAACCCGAAGCAACGGCTTCCGACCCACCCGGTCCGCCGCCTTCGCGCCCACCAACGATCCCAACACCCCAGCAAACGAGATCGTCAGGGCCAACGCGATCGCCGCCGTCGTCGGATCCTTCAGGTCGAGCCCGAACAGCCGCCACTCCGTGAACATGTCCTCAAGGTAGTTCTTCGTGTAAGAAGTGATGCACGCGAACGCAAAGCTGCAAATCAGCCGGTTCACCCACACGAACAAAAAGTCGCGGTCCTTGAACGGCTCAAAGTACTCCCGAACAAACGCCCGCCTCGGTTCCGCCGAGACAGCCGCGTCCGGCACCGACCGCACCGTCCAGATCGTCCAAGCCGCACAAACCGCGTTGACCACGCCGATCCCCACCAAAATCAGAGCCGGGTCCTTCAACACCAGCGCCACGACCGCCGAAACGATCTGCCCCGACAGCTTGAGCGCACCCAGCACCGAGCTCGCGAACCCCCTGTGCTCCGCCGGGACAGAAGAAGCCACCATCCCCGCGTAAGGCCCCGTCCCAACGTCGTCCCCGATCTGGAGCACCAGGTACCCCAGAGCCAAAACCCACAGGTTCTGCGCTGAATAAAGCACGGCCAACGCCGCCAGAGAGATCCCGGTCCCAAGCGTGATCCACGGCCGCACCCGCCGCCACCCGCCAGAGGACATCTCGCTCAACCGGCCGAACAGCGCAGGCCCGAACAGCGCCCACACCGCACCCGTCCCAAGGACCATCCCCCACGCGGTGTTCTTCTCCCCGTCTGGCCCAACGATCTGCTTGACGAACTCGGGCAGGAGGATAAAAAGAAGGATGAACCACTTGTAACTCACCGCGAACCAGTACGCGGAGAACCCTAGGTTCCATCCGAGCCTGTGCCGATACCCGCTCGTCGAGTCCACGCGCTAGTATGGCCCCGAGAGTCAGGGCTTTTTGGCGAGTTCCACCGAATCCACCATCAACCGCGCGATCCGCACCGATTCCTCTGTCCTCGGGTCCGCGATCACCAGCACGACCCGGTTCAACTCACCGTCCGTCACGACCTTCCCGTGGACCTCCACCTTGATCGCCTGGATCGTAACCGTCCCAGAAACATCGTATCCGTCACTCAGCTTCCTGGTCGAAAGCTCCGCCGTCGCCCCCTGCACGTAGCCAGAAAGGAACTTGGTCAGACCCTCCCGCAGCGAGTCCCCCGTCGTCCCGTCCAGTTCGTCCTTCGTAAAAACGCCCGCCGCCGCCAAGACAGGCACAATGTCCGCCTGTAGGCTCAGCTTTGTCGCCTTCTCCGTCGGCGTCCGCTCGTCCTTCGGCAAAAACCCACGTCCGAAAACGCACATCAGCCCCGTCCCGCCGACCTCCGATTTCGCCAGCCGGCCAGAACCCGGTTCCACGTACCACACCGTCGCCAAAAGGGCTTCCATCTTGGGCTGGTCCTTCCGCTCGCAGGTCACCAGCGTCTCGTACCGCCACCCGTCCAGCCGAACGTACTGCCACGCCACAACAAGACCCTTGCCCTCCGTCGTCTCCATGACAAAACCGATCGAGTCCTCAGACCCGCACAGGTACGCCTCCAAAACAGGAGCTTCGTTCAAGATAGACCGGATCTTCTTACCGTAAGCGGTCTTGTACTCGTGGATCTTCCCCGTGTAAAGCGCAGACCCCACCGGACGGTCCTCAGACCGGTCTTCCTGGGCCTTGCACACAAAAGTCATGGAATCTTCCGTGAACTTGTACTCATAGCCCTGGTCCGTCTTCTTCGTCTCCACCTTCGCAGGCGTCCGGACGACCAGCCCCGTCGGGACCAGCGGCTGTTGCGGAGCCAGCACCACCTGCTGGGAGACCGACAGAACCATCAGACAAGCACTGACCATTGCCAAACCATTATTGCAGACGCCCCGCCACCGGCCCGGTTATCCGCCCCACCGCCCGCAGGTACGATCAGTCCGCCTTGAAACGTGCCATTGTCATCGTCCTCGACGGATGCGGGGCGGGAGCGGCCCCCGATGCGGCAGCGTTCAACGACGGCCCTTCCGTCAACACCCTCGCCAACGTCTGGAACCACGCCAAAGGCATCGACGCCCCAAACCTGGTCCAAGCCGGACTCTTCGCTGCCGCCGGTGTCGGCCCCACCCCACAAGCAAGGTTTGGACGCCTCCGCGAACTCAGCCAGGGCAAGGACTCCGTCACCGGCCACTGGGAGATGATGGGTGTCGTCACCCAGACCCCCTTCCCGACCTACCCCGGCGGCTTTCCCCCGGCCCTCATCCAAGCGTTCGAAGAAAGGACAGGCACAAAAGCCATCGGTAACAAGCCCGCGAGCGGCACCGCCGTGATCGCCGAACTGGGCGAGGAGCACATGAGGACCAGAAACCCGATCGTCTACACCTCCGCCGACAGCGTCTTCCAAATCGCTTGCCACGAGTCCGTCGTCCCCATCGAACGTCTCTACGAACTCTGCCGCATTGCCCGCGAGCTCTGCACCGCGCCCGACAACGTCCAGCGGGTGATCGCCCGCCCCTTCGAAGGCCTCCCCGGCGCCTTCCGCCGCACCGAGCACCGCAAGGACTTCCCGGTCTCCCCGCCCCACAACCTCATCGACGAGGTGACCGGCGTCTACGGAATCGGCGTCGTCCCAGAACTCTTCGAAGGCCGCGGCTTCCGCTCGGTCCCCCGCACCCAGAGCAACGCCGAACACGCCGCCGCCCTCACCGCTGCCTTGGAGTCCGATGCCCGCTTCATCTTCGCCAATTTCGAGGACTTCGACATGCTCTACGGTCACCGCAACGACCCGTCTGGCTTCGCCAAGTGCCTGGAGGACTTCGACCCTGTGTTCAAGAGCCTCGTCGACCGGACCGGCCCCGACGACCTCCTGCTCCTCACCGCAGACCACGGCAACGACCCCACCGACGCCTCCACCGACCACTCCCGCGAGTACGTGCCCGTGTGCGTCCTCGGCCCGTCCGCCACACCCCAAAATCTCGGCGACATCGAAGGCATGCAAGCCATCGGCGCGACCGTCGCCAAACACCTCTCCATCCCCTGGCCAATCGGCACCCCCCTCACCCCCTAATCACCCGCCCCAGCCCCTCCCGCTCGATTTATGAATGTGTCGTCCCTCCTTATGCGCCGCGCCCCCCGGCCCGAGGCGCAGCCCGAGGCGCAGCCCGAGCGACAGCGAGGGAAGGCGTTACCTCGGCCAGAAAACCACCCCAAGGCCGCGGGAATCCGCCGGCACCCGACCTAACATCTCAGCCCTGGTTCACCGTGGCCCCCCACGCCTCCTTGCCCCGCCCATCCGACCATTGCTTCCCGTGACCCCCTGCGCCGCCGGGCTGGGAGGGGCGGAGCAAAGCGAAG
>CAZGER010000255.1:0-3276 GCA_964524565.1 uncultured Chthonomonas sp.
GTGGCGTGCCCGACAACGGCGAGGATCTTTGGCGACCTTGACGATCCTGACGGCAACCTGCGGCAGTACATGAAGCAGCAGCAGGAAGAGACAGGGCGCGACCCGTTCTGCCTGCTTCCAGAGGCAAAGACCAAGCCGTCTGGCCGCTATCTTGGCCCGATGGCCAAGCAACAGGTGTCGACGCTGGGCCAGGCAGCCGAGCCGACAGTCGTGAAGGAGGATTCAAAGTGAGGCGGAGTTGGTTTGTCGCGCTCTTGCTGGCAGTGGCCGGGACGGTCGTTGCCCAAGAGCCTGTCAAGGTGGCCGAGGCTGGCAAGGACGTTTATTCTTCCACCTCGTGCATGGGTTGTCACGGCATGAGCGCGATGGGCGGGCTAGGTCCCCCGATCGCCCAGACCAAGGTGACAGACGAGGACTTTGCGACAATCGTCCGCAAGGGCAAGGGCATGATGCCGGCGACGCCGGCCGACCAGCTTTCGGACGACGACATGGCGGTGCTGTTGCAGCAGCTGAGAGCCAAGCCTTACATTGAGGCGGAGATCCCGGTCGCGTTCAGGATCGGTCAGATGCTGACGACCAGGAACGTGGCCCACATCTTTATGCTGGCCGGGATTTTCAGCCTGGTGTTCATCGTTCGTTCGCTGTTCTACTGGGTCGGTCTGGCCGGGCTGAAGAACCTGCGTCCTGCGATCCGGAAGTTCGGTTCGGGCCGGGCTTGGGGGGTCTTCTTCAGAGCTGTGTTCGTGGAGGGGCTGTTTGTGACGTCGCTCTACAAGAAGGACCGGTTCCGGTGGTTCATGCACGGATTGATGCTGTACGGCTTCCTCGGGCTTGCGCTGGCGGACATCCTGATGCAGATTTTGAACCCGACGCGGGCCGATCTGGCCCTGAGCGACCCGTTGAAGATCTTGCCGATCGCGTGCGGCATCGCTGTCCTGGCCGGTTCGGTCTATGTGATGTACCGCTACAAGCGGGACCCGTACATCGACAACGGCGTGACGCTGGGCAAGGACTATTTGTTCGCCACGCTCTTGCTGCACGCGGCTTTGAGCGGCATTTTGACCTTGGTGGTGAACCGTTCGACGGCGTTCCAGTGGGTCATGCCGATCTACATCTACCACCTGGTGGTTGTGCTGGGGCTGATCGTCTCGGCGCCTTTCACCCGGTTCCAGCACGTTTGGGTCGCACCGACGATGCTGGCTCTGACGAGGGTGACGGAGGCTGTCACGGAGGCTGGCTCGGACATTGGTCTTGTCCGCGAGCCTGCGCCTGGTCGGCACCACAAGACGATGGCGATCGCGCAGGGTGTCTTGCGCGAGATCGGCGAGGACGAGCAGGAGAAGGTGGTTATCCGCTACTTCCCTTAATTTTGGGCAGAAACTTATGAGCAACAACGGCAAATGCACATGCGGCCAGGAGATCACGGCTCCTGAGAAGCCGGTCCAGTCGAGGAGGACCTTCCTTGGTTGGGCTGTCACGGCCCTCAACGTTTTGGTCGGCGCGGTCCTTGCGGTCCCGGCCCTCAAGTTCGTCGCGTCCCCTCTTGGCGACAAGCTGGAGGAGCGGTGGTTCGACCTGATGCCGGAGGGTGACTTGGAGATCGGTCAGACGAAGGAAGCGCGGTTCTCTGCGCTTATCCAGGACGGTTACCAGAAGGTCGAGCGGTCTTACACCGTGTACGTCCACCGTGGGGAGGACGGGTACAAGTGTTTTGACCCTGCCTGTACACATTTGGGGTGCAAGATCAAGTTTGAGGACGACAAGCGCCGGTACTTCTGCCCTTGCCACGGCGGTGTGTTCGACGAGAAGGGTTCTGTGCTTTCCGGGCCTCCGCCGAAGGGTCTTATCGAGCATCCGGTGAAGGTTGAGAACGGCATGATCAAGGTCAGCAGGATGGTCTAACGATGTCAAGGACACCTATCCCTCAAATCAGCCCTTCGGAGACGAAGGAACGTCCGACCGTCGTCGTGGGTCAGGAGACCGCCCCAGAGCAGAGGCTGGAGCGTGAGCGGCCGACCCTGCGCGACTGGTTGGAACTGCGCATTGGTTGGTACGGTTTTGTTCGTAAGAACCTAGACGAACCGATGCCTGCGGGTGTTGGTTGGTGGCAGACGCTGGGCAACCTGTTGTTGACGCTTTTGGTGTTCCAGTTCACGACCGGCGTGATCATGGCGATGTACTTTAGTCCGAGCCCGGAGTCGGCGTATGCGTCTGTCAAGCACATCACGGAGAACGTTTCTGCCGGGAGCCTGGTGCGTGGGATCCACGTATGGGGCTCGACGATCATTGTCGTTGTGATGGCGATGCACACGCTCCGTGTGTTCTTTTGGGGTTCTTACAAGAAGCCCCGCGAGATGACATGGATCTTTGGTGTGCTGATCTTTCAGGTTATGCTGGCCTTTTCGTTCACCGGGTACTTGCTGCCTTGGGACCAGAAGGCTTACTGGGCGACTGTGGTGGGCACGAACATCGCGGCGACGGTGCCGTTTATCGGTCAGGAGCTTTTGGTGCTCATCCGTGGTGGGCACGAGGTTGGGGCGTTGACCCTCACCCGGTTTTACGCCTTGCACGTGATGGTTCTGCCGGCGGCGCTGATGGCGTTGACAGGGTTGCACCTTTACCTGGTGCGGCGCCACCACATCGCTGGGCCGGTCGTCCCGCAGAAGGGCAAGCCGGAGCCGTTCTTCCCGAACCAGCTGTTCAAGGACGCGATCGTCGTGCTTGTCGGGCTTGGGCTCGTTTTCTGGATGGCTGTGGCTTGGAAGCCGGGGCTTGAGCCCATGGCCGATCCGACGGGGACGAACTTCACGCCGCGTCCGGAGTGGTACTTCCTGGGTCTGTACGAGCTTTTGAAGATCATGCCCCCGGGATGGGAGATGGTCGCGACGCTCGTGATTCCGGGTTTGATCACGGTTGGGATGTTTGCCCTGCCGTGGCTCGACCGTCACCCTTCGCGGCACCCGGCGAAGCGTCCGTTTGCGATCTTGTGCGGGACGATCGTGATCCTTTTGATCGGTCTTTTGACCTTGAAGGGAGTGATCGAGACGCCTGCGCACTCTGCCCACAGTGAGCCTGTGGCGGCGAGCGAAGAGATCTGAGGTTTTGGTGCGCCGGAAAGGACTCGAACCTTCACGCTTTGTGGGCACTACCACCTCAAGGTAGCGTGTCTACCAATTCCACCACCCGCGCGCGATGGGGGATTCTACCACGCGGCGACGGGGTCCGACGGTACGATCCGGGGATGCCTCTCACCTTCTGGAGCGACGTCCTCGGCTG
>CAZGER010000255.1:3286-3577 GCA_964524565.1 uncultured Chthonomonas sp.
CGATCGGTTGATTTGGGCCTGGTTTTCAAGGTTCTGCGGCGTATTGCCACATGTAAGACCGGGCTTGTCGATTGTTCGTAACGTTGAACCTGGAGTGGGTTCAAAGTTTGTGGGGCTTTGGGAGGTTCTTTCGACTTTTTTCGTGAGCGTTGGGACCTGGGGGGGTTGGGGAGGTTTTGGTCCTTGGGGGGTGTTTTGTCGTGTTTCGTCGGTTTTCGTGCAGATTTTCCTTGGTTTTTGGGGTGTTGGGGATGGTTTTGAGGGTGTCTGGGTGGTGGGTGCTCGGCACCG
>CAZGER010000256.1:0-3575 GCA_964524565.1 uncultured Chthonomonas sp.
AGGTTCTCGGTGGCGGTCTGTCTCTGCCTCGTGACATCGACATGGACGCGGTCTTTCTTGCCGTTCTCGTCGGAATCGAACTCGGTCTCGACCCAAAGCCGCTCGCGGATCCACTCCTGTTGGTTCGAGAAGGCGGGGACAGACTGGGCCATCCCGTCTTGGAACACCGGTTTGGCGATTGCCTGGGCGCCGGTCGACCCGGACGCTAGAACGAGGAGCGGCCCGATGGAGAGCATGGTCGATTATAGCCAGGGTTGCGCCAAGGCCAAAGACACGGCCCCCGCTTCTGCGAGGGCCGTTGGAGAACCAGAGGGGTGGAGAAGGCCATGAAGCCGGACTACGGCTTGACGAGGACGAGGCGTTGGAGAAGCTGCTTGGCCGACGGCTCGCTTACAAGTCCGCCGACAAAACAGACGTCGTTCGCGCCGCGCTTGATCGCGACAAAAGTGTCTTCCGGCGACTGCGAGAACTCAAAGACGCTCTGTGAGAGGACCCACTTCATGTGCCGACCAGCGTCGGTCTTAGCGTTGGAAGCAGACTGGAAGATCGAGAACGAGGTCATCGTGTTCTTGTTGACAAAGGCCATTCGGATGACGAACCTCTTGTCGAGTCCCGGCAAGTGCTGGGAAGGGGCGACCTCTTTGTACTCGATGCTGGAAAGCTTGTAGCCTCGGGCCGTGTTGTCCGGGGCGTAGAGGGGGGTCCGAGTGGCTTTGGCGACTTCCTTCACCGCTGCGTGGCCGGACGATGGGCCTCCAGCGTTGATGTTGCTGACTCCGGCGGAGTGTTGGGTGATCACGAGGGCAGAAACGATGTGAACCATGACAGGTGGGGGTCCTTATCCTATGATAAAGGAACTTTGTGCCGGGCGTTGCACCGGGGAATCTACGAGGATTGAGAAATCCAGCTTGGCTGTAGAGAGAGTGGCTGGAGCTTCCCTGCCCCGTCCTCCGTTACCACCGGATCCTTGGTGCACACCACTCTTACACAACTATAGACGAGCAACGGGCCAAGCGGTTGGGCCGTTAGGCCAAGGACTCCTGTGCGATCTCGGAGACGAGTCTTGCGCAGTCTTGCACGTTGAACCTGTCGTATGCCCGGGCCCTGGCTGCCTGGCCGAGCCCTGCGGCATGGACAGGGCTGTGAAACACGTCGTTCAGCACGGGGGTCGCCTCGTCGTCGATCGCAAAGAGCTCGATACTGACGCTCCGGACACCCATCTCGTGCAGCCCCCCGGAGTCGCGCATCACGACCGGTTTGGCGCGCGACATGGCCTCCGCCGCCACCATGCTGAACCCCGCCCGCTCACTTGGGACGAGCACAGCGTCGGCGGCTGACAGCCACAGGAGTCTGTCCGGACCAGGGTCCACGGCAAATCTGGCGAGTTCCGGGCCTGGCTGACCTGTCGTGACCGCTTTGACCAGCACCGACGGGTCGAGCGTCAAGTGACCAAGCAGGTCCAGACGCCGGTCGGGCACGTCCCGCGCGATGGCCACGACAAGCCTTGCGTCCTGGTCGATCCCCAGCGCGTGCCGGGCCTCTTCCTGGGTCGGCGGGGCCTCCGGGAACTCACAGCAGGGCGTCACGACCGTCAGACCGACCACGTACACCTCGTCCAGCGCCTTGTACACGGCTCGAGAGGAGCAAAGGCCGATCCTGGCGTGGGCCAGCCGATCGATGAGGGGAGCCTTCGTCGTCTTGGGGATGTCGTAGGCGTAGTACGCCCAGGGAAACTTGAGCCCGAACGCCTCGGCGCAGGCCCAGGCAGTCCGGTATCCCATGGCGATCACAGCGTCGTGTCCCTTTGCCGCCTGCCGCAGGGTGTCGGCGACCTGTTTGTCCGCGATATGTCCGGTGGCGGAGGGCATCCATGCCGACGCATCCAGCACCGTGGCCTCGATACCGTACTCGGGCAGGACTGGCTCGAGCGCTCTGCAAAGGGTTGTGTGGCCACCATGGCCCTGCCGGAGCAGGAAGAGGATCTTCACGGTCTATCGGGGCACGGTCTGGGCATCCAGGACCCTCGCCAGCACCTGGTCGACGGTGTTCCCTTCGATCTCGGCCTCTGGTCGGAGCAGGACACGGTGCCGGAGCACCGGCATCGCGAGCTCTTTCACATCGTCTGGGATGACGAAGTCCCTCCCACGGACGGCGGCGAGCGCCTTGGTCGCGGCGACGAGGGCGATCCCAGCCCGGGGGGAAGCCCCAACCATGACGTCGTGGCTCACCCGAGTCGACCGGACGACCTCGTAGATGTAGGTGAAGATCCGGTCCTCGATCCTTACGGCCGATGCCTCCGCGCGCATGGCGGCAAGGGTCTCGGCGTTGATCACCGGCTGGATGTCTGTCTGGTCGAGCTTTGACGACCGAAACCCCTCGTGGTACCGGCGCAGAACGTCGGTCTCTTCGTCGGCGGTCGGGTAGTCGAGCAGGATTTTGAACAGGAAGCGGTCTTGTTGGGCCTCAGGCAGCGGGTAGGTGCCTTCGAACTCGATCGGGTTCTGGGTCGCGAAGACGATGAACGGGAACGGGAGGGCATACCGGACGCCGTCGATGGTGGTCTGACGCTCCTCCATCGCCTCCAGCAGGGCCGCCTGTGTCTTGGGCGGAGTGCGGTTGATCTCGTCCGCCAGGAGGACGGAGGTGAAGATCGGCCCTTGCCTGAGGGAGAACTCGGCGCTCCTGGGGTCAAAGACGTTCGTTCCGATCACGTCGGAGGGCATGAGGTCCGGCGTGAACTGAATGCGCCGGAACTCAAGGTCGCAGACCTGGGCGAGCGTTCGGACCAAGAGCGTCTTGGCGAGCCCAGGGACACCTTGCAGGAGGCAGTGCCCGTCTGCGATCAGGGCAACAAGGGCTTGTTCGACCGCTGGGCTTTGGCCGACAACGGCCTTTCCGATCTCGCTTGCCGCCCTAGCAGCGACATCCGCCACGCTCATGGGATGGAATCGTACCCAAGGGAACCCGGTCGGGACGGTCAAGGGTGGAACTTGGCCGGTCGGTAGAATGTTCTACGTTTCGGGCCACAGCCCGGAGCCGCCGTCATGAAGATCCGATCGTCCACGAAGTTTGTGCTGTCCACGGTCGCACTCGGGGCGGTGATCTGGGGCGGCATGGAAGGTCTGGCCTTGCTTCAGACAGCTGGGGTGGACCTGGCGTCGATGGAGCCTGGCAAGGTGAACCTGATCTGGGTGGATCCTAAGATCGGCTACCACGTCAAGGTGACCAACGCTGTGGCAAACCTCTACCAAGGCTCGGCGGGATCTTTTGAATCGCCGGGCAAACCCACTGAAGGGGGCGGTAAGCGGCTGCCGATCGTCGAGATGCTCGCGAGCTTGCAGGGCGACACAAAGGCACTGGGCACGTTCATCGAGGTCGTCAACCAAATGAACCAGAGCGACGAGCCCCTTAGCGCAAAAGAGTGGCTTGCCGAAGACGTGACCAAGGCGCTGGAAGGGGACGCGGCCCTGCGGCAAAAACTGGAAGCGGACCTGAACATCGGTCTGGACGGGGTGCCGACCCGGTCTGCCAGCTATTACGCCTTGAACAACGGGATCACAATCTTGCTCAAGGTC
>CAZGER010000257.1:0-3567 GCA_964524565.1 uncultured Chthonomonas sp.
CCCGCCTTCGACGCGGAGTACGCCGCCATCCCGGCGTTGCCCTCCTTCCCGGCGATCGAGGCGACATGCAGGATGCGGCCGTAGTTCTGCTTCAGCATGACGGGGATCACCAGCTGCGACATGACGAGGCACGAGCGCAGGTTCACCGCCACCACCCGGTCGAAATTCTCCAGCTCGACCTCGTGGCTCTTCACGCCGGTCTTGCCCGTGATGCCCGCCGCGTTCACCAGGATGTCGATCCGGCTCCATCGATCGAGCACCTGCTGCACCGCGCCCGCGGAGGCCTCGCGGCTCGTCACGTCCGCCAACACGACATGGTAATAAGCCGAACCGTGTTTGAACTTCCCGTAGGTGTAGGGAGCCCCGAGCGCCGACAAACCGCCCACGCCAAGGGCGAAGGCTAAGGCGAGCGGTTTGAGCAGGCTCGGCATAGACTCTCTATTCTACTTGGCAGGTTTGGTCGCTAAAAACATGTGAGTGCCGCTGTTGCGCATAAATCAGCACAAAAATGGGGTGATTGCCCCGCTTCAGCCTGGACCGAACCGACCAGACGCCGCCGCACCCTGTTGAAAGGGCCCGGGCCAGTTGACAAAGACCAACCCGCGCGTGTCAGGCTAGAGGGCAATGCCCCGCGAGCATGATCCCGGCCTCGTGTCTCACCCCACGGGTGGCGCGGCCGTTGACGGCTCGGCACAGCAGACGGGCACTTTCTGGACAAACCGCGGATCCTTCATCAAGTACGCTTGGATCGTCGTCCTCTTCACCGCGTTCGTCGTGGTTTTCGGAGCCTTCGTCCGCGGCTCGCTCTCGGGCGACGGGTGCGGCAACAGCTGGCCCCTGTGCGCCCAACCGACGATCGAAGAAGGATCGGTCCTCAAACGCACCATCGAGTTCACCCACAGGATCACCAGCGGGTTCCTCGGCCTCATGGCCATCTGGCTCATGGTCTGGGCTTTCAAGGCTTTTCCAAAGGGCAGCGCGGTCCGCAAAGCCGCCACCTACACCCTTGTGTTCGTCGTGACAGAAGGCCTCCTCGGAGCCGCCCTCGTCCTGTTCGGTTGGGTCGTCCACGATAAGTCCGTGGCGCGACTCGTCACGATGCCCCTGCACCTCGTCAACACATTTGCCCTGATGCTGTCGGCAACGATGGCCGCGTACCTGGCAAAGCCTGGGAACGCGGTCAAAGCCGCTGGCCAAGGAGCGGTCGGAACGGCGGTCAAAGTCGCCCTCGGGGCCTTCCTCGTCCTCGGCATGACCGGCGCCATATCCGCGATGGGCAAGACGGCTTACGAGGCCGAACTCAGGCTCGCCCAGACCTTCTCGCAAAAGGTCGAGATGCATGTCGGGCAAGACGCGCCCATCGCCCTCAGGGGCGGGGCCCTGCACCCGCTCGTGGCGATCTCGGCCGGACTCCTGGTCGTCCTGGCCGTCCGCCTCGTCATGGACAGGCGCAACGGAGTGCCGGGAGTGGCCCTGTGGGGCAACTGGTCGGTCGGACTGTTCCTTGGACAGTTCGCCCTCGGAGTCTTCAACCTCGCCCTCAGCGCCCCCCTGTGGCTCCAACTCGTCCACCTGGCCCTCGCGGTCGCCAACTGGATCACCCTGGTCATGCTCATGGCCGTCTCGTTCCGGCCACAAGAGGCGGTCGAGGCAGAACCAGAGCCGACCCGGCCTCCGATGGGCCTGGCCGAGACCGTCCGGCAGTACGTCGCCCTGACCAAACCCAGGGTCATCAGTCTGCTTCTCTTTACGACCCTAGCCGCGATGTTCGCCGCCAAACAGGGCAACCCGGGCCTGACCCTCATCCTCGTCGTCATGGTCGGCGGATACATGGCCGCTGGATCGGCCAACACCTACAACATGGTGGTGGAAAGGGATCTGGACGTCGCGATGGACCGGACCTCCCACCGCCCGACCGTCACCCACACCGTCTCCAACCGGCAGGCCCTGACGTTCGCCACCGTCCTCGGCGTCGGTAGCTTTGTCCTCCTCTGGGCGTTCGCACATCCGCTCGCGGCGTGGATGGCCCTTTGCGGCCTCCTGTGCTATGTCTTCGTCTACACCTTGTGGCTCAAGCGCCGGACATGGCACAACATCGTCATCGGTGGGGCGGCAGGGGCGTTCCCGCCGCTGGTTGGTTGGGCCGCGGTCACCGGCGAGCTCTCGATGTTCGCCTGGTTCATGTTCGCCCTCGTCTTCACATGGACTCCGGTCCACTTCTGGGCCCTCGCGCTCCTGATCAAAGAGGACTACGCCAAGGCCGGGGTGCCGATGCTCCCCGTCGTCAAGGGCGACCACGTCACCGTCGTCCAGATCGTCCTCTACGCCGTCATCACGACGGTCCTGTGCGCGATGCCCGTCCTCCAGGGGGCGGCCGGGCCGGTCTACTTGGCCGGAGCGGGACTTCTCAACACAGGTTTGCTCGCCCTCAGCGTCGGTTTGCTACGAGAAACGACAAAAGCAAAGGCAAGGGTTTTGTTCAAGTTCTCAATGGTGTATCTAGCCCTCATCTTCATCGTGATGGTCGTCGACAGGGTGGTGTCCGCGTGAAAACCGGACGAATCCGTCCTGATTACGACTTGTCAAATCGGGTTTTCTATATGCAAAGATCACAGGTGGTCACGGATGGCTCAGCTTTTTAGTCCAGCGGCGAACACGATTGCGTCCGCAAGCATCATCACAGGGGCGGTACTTCCCGTCCTCGTTTTCGTTTCTGGATCCTTGGTGACCAGGAGCCCGGCCAACACCAAGGTCAGCGTTCCCCTCAACCAACCGGTGCCGTTCAGCCACAAACACCACGTCACCGAGCTCGGCATCGACTGCCGCTACTGCCACAGCACCGTCGAAGAGCAGGCCAACGCCAGCGTCCCGTCCACCGAAGTGTGCATGTCCTGCCACTCGCAGATCTGGACAAACTCGCCCATGCTCGCTCCCGTCCGCGATTCGTACGCGACCGGCAAGCCCATCCTGTGGACCAAGGTCAACGTCGTTCCCGACTTTGTCTATTTCGACCACTCCATCCACGTCAACCGTGGCATTAGCTGCAACACTTGCCACGGCCCCATCCAAGAGATGCCGCTGACAGCCAAGGGACAGACCTTTGCGATGGCATGGTGCCTGGACTGCCACCAAAACCCCGAGAAGTTCATGGCAGAGTTCGGGATGCCCGCCGACACCCACGCGGGCGGTGAGGGCGAGGCCCACGCGAACACCATGAGCCCAAGGCAACAGGTGTTCCAGCTCTACCGCAAGATTCAAAACGGAGAAAAGCTGACAGAGACCGAATGGCGCACCGCCACCGGTCGCACGCAGCAGATTCCATCGGACGCGGCCCACAAGGCGCTCAAGACAGTTGAGGAAAGGGGAATCAACGCCAGTCAACTCAAAGACTGTTGGGTCTGCCACAGGTAGCCGTCGGGACACAAAGCGCAATGGGTAGGACAAAAAAAGCGGCTAACAAGCCTATGGACCAGCTTTTCAAGGGCCTTGAAAACATGGAGGCACCTGGTGCCGTCCAGGAATGGCTCGACGACGAGTTCCCGTTCAGGGCAAGCCTCCTGGACATGG
>CAZGER010000258.1:0-799 GCA_964524565.1 uncultured Chthonomonas sp.
ACGAGCGGGTGGTAGGGGGTGGGTTTGGAGGGGAGGGGGAGATGGCGGCCGGCCGCGGCCTTGGTCTTGTTTTCTGGCCGAGGTCACGCCCTCCCTCGCTATCGCTCGGGCTGCGCCTCGGCCCTCGGAGGGGCCGGTATGAGTGGTGAGCGGCGGTAAGACAAAAAGGAGGGTGGCAGGGGAAGAATGTGGAGTGGGGTGGTGGGCGGTGAGGGATTCGAACCCACGGCCCTCTCGGTGTAAGCGAGACGCTCTACCGCTGAGCTAACCGCCCGTGAGGGGCGAGTTTACTACGGGTGGTCTGTGGGCTTGGTCGGATGGCGCGTTGCTTCATCGAAGCTGGGGAGGATTGAGGGTTCGGTGGCCCGGGGCACGCGGTTACAGGGGCGATGCGTCGGGCCGTCCAGAGGGCGGGTGTTGTTCGGGCGGTTGTGGTGCCCATAGATCTATTGTACGTCGGGTTTTGTCAGAATCGGTGGTGCGAAGGATGGTTGCCGGCTTAGTGGGCTGTGTCTGTGAACAGAACGACCTGGGCCGCCCTGACGTGGGCGCGAACGCGCCCTTGCGCTGCAGTCCGGTTCCGGTGGGCGGCACGCGGTCACTTTGGTCCGGCCCTTTCGCCCAGGAAGTCCCCGGTTTCGGCGTCAATGAGGACATCGTAGGTCTTGCGATCGGGTTGCTTTGTCACAAACACGAAGGTGAGTGGTAAGACCTTTGAGTTGAAAGCCTGCTCTGCGCGGAGAGATGTGGCTGCGTTCGATCTGTAGGGCATTCTATAGGCGATGGGACCACACCAAGT
>CAZGER010000258.1:809-3547 GCA_964524565.1 uncultured Chthonomonas sp.
TGCCATGTGCTGCCTCGCACACTCTTCGGCCTGTTGGGCAGGCATGAGAGAAGTCAGTTGCTTTCCGGAATAGTTTGCGCCAAAGTGAACGCCGATGAACTCACCGGTGTCGCGGGCCAGGGTCGCGTTGGCAAGATTGTGGGCCACCAGGAAGCCGTGTTGGACGTTCTCGAAGTGGACGGTGACCGTCCCTTCGCGTGCATCACGCGCGCCGAGTCCCTGAACGCGTCCTGCCCGCCACGATCCTCCCATGGGTTCGCCACGCCAACGCGCGAGCACGTTTGCGGCAGCTTCCTCGTACTGGGCCGTTGTCAGGTTGGTCATGTCGCCAGACCTCTTGGCGGCCATGCGCATTCTGGCCATGTCAACCAGCCCGTGGGTCTTGCCAGTGGCTGAGTCGTAGAAGCAGACGAGCTCACCGACTGTCGCACTGACGAAGGAAGTAGTGACCTTGCTATGAACCTCGGTGATGTCACCGTTTGGTATCGGCACACCCATTTTGTTGGCGGCGACGACGAGGGGGTGCTGTTCGCGCGGGGGCGGGGTGGTGGCTTGGACGGTCGGCGGGGCTTCTGGCTTGGTGCAGCCGGCGGTCAGGAGGGTGAGGGCGGCGAGGGTCGTCCAGAGGGCCGGGGTTGTTCGGGCGTTTGTGGTGCCCATGTATTTATTGTACGTCGGGATTTGTCGGAGTCGCTGGTTTGGGGGACTTTGCAGCTGGGTTGCGTGGCTTGGGGGCAGGGGCCAGTCACGGAGCGTGGGGCGCACCGGGACGGGGATTTTGGGCTCAGTCCTCGTTTTCGAGGGCTCCTTTTGCCCTGCCAGCGAACCGGCCCCGCGCCGTTTTGGGCTTGAGCTGACTAGCCAGGGGGCCGGTTTGCGTGTTTCAGAGTCCTATTGAACTTGCCGAGGTTCAGTCCTCGTCATCGAGCGCGTCTTTGACCTTCTCGAGGGCTTCTTTGATCTCTTCGGCCTTTTTGACCTTGTCGGCGGCGTCTTTGAGCTTTTCGTACTCTTCGACGAGCTTTTCAGCGGCTTCGATGGCCTTGATGACCTTTGGGAACTTGCTGACGAACGCTTTGGTGCCTTTGAGGAGCGTGCCGATGCCTGGTATGGGGATATCGGTGTATCCGAGCATGTCGGCGGCGAGGCTAATGAGCTCGCCTGCGAGGGCGAAGAACTCGTCGTCCTTGAGGGCTTTGTCGACGATGACCTTCATGACCCCGAGGTCGGCGTTGGTGGCTGTCCTTGCTTCGCGGAGGATGGAGAGGATGTTCTTTTTGCGTTGGATGTTGAGTTCGAGCCCGGGGTTTTTGCGTCCGGCTGCCTTGTCCTTTGCGAGCTCTTCTTCCAGGGCCTTGATCTTGGTCTCGTACATAGTGACGAGTCCGGTGACCCATGTTCGGAACATCTCGGCGTTCATGAGTTTTTTGGCGTCGTGGACGTTGACACCGAAGAGGACCCCTTTGAGGAGGAAGTTGCCGTTGTTGATGCCGGTGAGGGCGATGCTGGTTTGCCAGACGCCGTTTTTGACGTCGGCCATTTCGATCCCTTGGCTGTGGATGTGGCCCTGCCAGCCTTCGGCGGAGACGACCTGGGGTGTCATGTTGAGGAACTGGACAGGGACCGGGAAGCTGGCGGCGGAGAGTCCTTGGAGCCCGGTGACCTCGACCTTGACGGTTGTCTTTTCACCACGGAGGAGCTGGGTTTTGGGGGTGGTGAGACGAATTCCGATGGCGTGGGAAGGGCAGGGCGTCTTGACGCCGGCTTCTGTGACATCGGCCACGAAAGCCCCGACGGGGATCTGGGGGTTGAAGGCGACGGCCTGTCTTGGGGACTCGGCGAGGATGGGGACGGGGACCCCTGCGACGTTGCAGGAGGTGTTTCCGGAGTCGCCGTCGAACGGGCCGGTGACCTGCATCGGTCTTCCCTGCTGGACGACGGGGTCCATGGACGGGGGTTGTCCTTGGAGGAAGGCACCGACAGGGGGGCCGGTGGGGACCGGGGCGGAGCCGACGACGGAGCCGTCGGGCCTTGTGAGCCGGACCATGACGTAGCCTGCGGCGGACGCGGGGACGATCCACTTTCGGTGGTCGTCTTTGCGCTCGCCGGGCATTCGGTCGAGGGTGACGACCATTCCTTTGAGGACGCTTTGGTCGTTTTCGGTGGCGTTGGGGGCTGGGAGTGTGAAGACGGTGCCTGAGACGGTGTCGCCTTGTGAAAGGTCGTCGGGGAGATAGACACGGACTTCTCCTTGGGGAAGGTGGAAGGCCACAGTTTCGAGGCTGTTGGCGCGGGTGCGAATTCCTTCGATTGGCTGGAGAGCGACTGCAGCCGTAAGCAGGGTTCCTAGCATTAGTTTCACCCACTGATTGCGGTTATGTCGCAACCGCAATCAGTGCAACTTAAGGGTTAGGACTTGTCGGTGTCTGCCAGTGTTCCTAGGTCCCGACGGAATATGCGCCGAGGTTGCGGAAGCGGTTGTAGCGGTGCTGTTTGAGTTCGGAGGGCGAGAGTGCGGCGAGTTCTTGGAAGGCGTTTTGGATGGCGTTTTTGACGGTCTCTGCGGCTTCGACTGGGTCTCGGTGGGCACCGCCGAAGGGTTCTGGGAGGATATCGTCGACGAGTCCGAACTCTTTGGCGGACTCGGCGGTGAGTTTGAGGGCGGCGGCGGCCTGTGCCTTTTTTGCGGGGTCGCGCCAGAGGATGGCGGCGCAGCCCTCGGGCGGGATGACGCTGTA
>CAZGER010000259.1:0-2819 GCA_964524565.1 uncultured Chthonomonas sp.
GACCAAGAAGACCGCACAACTGCTCGCCTACCTCGTCACCAGGCAGGGCGATGCCGTCTCGCGGGACCTGCTGGCGGAGACATTTTGGCCGGACGCTGGGCAAGATTCGGCCCGGCAAAGCCTCCGCATGTCGCTCAGCGACATCCGGGCGGTGCTCGGGCTGGACCCCTTCACCGGCGGCAAGGACTCGGTGACACTCGTCCCTGGTCTGGTCGGCTCGGACCACCAGGCGTTCATGGATCTGGCGTCTGAGGCACACGGCTCCCCGAACGAGCTGGAGGTTTGGTCTGCGGCGATCGGTCTGGTCGCGGGGCCGCTCCTGGACGGGCACGAGGCTCCCTGGGCCGTCCACCTGTGGCTGCGGATCCAGGAGATCCTCTCGTTCGGGATCGTGCGTCTGCTTGAGATCAGCACCGCCGCTGACAAGTGGCAGCGGGCCGCTCTGGAGGCGAACAGGGTGCTGGAGATCGTCGGTTGCCGGGAGGAGATCCATGCGGCCCTCATCAAGCTCTACCTTGCCCAGGGTCTGACATCCAGGGCGATCCAGCAGTTCGAGGCCCTTGAGACCGAGCTTGACGAACACTGGGGCGAGAGGCCCTCCCAAGCGACCGTCAGACTTCTGGAGGAGGCGCCGCAAGGCGCGACGCTCGCAGGGACCGCACTCGTCACACTGATGCAGAACCGGGACGGGATCGTCGGTCGGCAAGACACCCTTTCCCAGCTCGAGCGCATGCTCGTGCCCGGAAAGGCAGGGCAGGTCACCTTGCTCGGGACTGGCGGCGCAGGAAAAACGACGATCGCCCGCGCACTGAGCCGGCGCTGGCAAGAGGCCGGGCACACGGCCCACTTTGTCGACTTGAGCGCCGAGTCCACCCCCGACGGCACGGTCCACGCGATCCAGGCTGCGCTCGAGATCCCTGTGACCGGCAGGGCAGAGGGCCCTGCGGCCATCGGCAGGCGGCTCGCTGCCCAGCCCACCTTGGTCGTGCTGGACAATCTGGAGCAGTTGGCCGAAATTTGCCAGGGCGTGCTGGAAGCGGTCTTGGCCGCCTCCGGAGCGACCTCCTTCCTTTTCACAAGCCGGGTGGCCACAGATCTGGCTTCTGAGCGCACCCTGCAGGTCGAGCCTATGTCGGTGCCCACGCGCGTCGGCCCGATCCCAGAGATGCGCGCCCACGACTCCATCGTCCTGTTTGAAAAAGAGGCCGAGCGGTCGAACCCTGGATTCAGGGTCAGCCCTTCGAACATCGCCGCTGTGGTCGAGCTTGTCAAGGCGCTCGATGGCCTGCCGCTGGCGATCTCTCTGGCCGCCTCCAGGATGCTGGTCTTCACGCCAGCCGAAGTGCTTTCACGGGTGAAAGACTCATCCAAGTGGCTCAAGAGCGATTTCCTGCAGGGCGAGGAGAGGCACGCGAGTCTGTTCAACGCGATCGACTGGAGTTTTGGCCTCCTTGGAGCGGAAGCCCGGGCCCTTGCCCTCGCCCTGAGCACATTCCGCTCGCCGGTCGGCGCACCGGCACTTGCTCGTGTGGCCGGACTCGACGCGGTCGAAGAACCCCTGATCGAGCTGGTCCGGTCCTCCCTGGCCGTCACCCAGACCAGCGGTGCGTCCGCCACGTACTCCACCTACGAGACAGTCCGGAAGTTCTTGGACGATCGGCTGGACACCAGCGACACGCGCGACCGTTTCCGCACGGCCCACCTGGAGTATTGGGCCAGCAGGACCGCTGAGACCGTGGAGGACTCGTCGATGCGGGAGGTCGACAAAACGAGGTGGGGGGCATCGCACACCGCCGACATCCTCGCGGCCGCCCAGTACGGTCTGGAGTCGCCCGAAAACCGCGAAAAGAGCGCCCTGTTGGTGACGGACCTCGTCCACCTGCTCCAGCCAGTCGGGTCCGCGACCGGGATCACGGAAGTCCTCAAGGCCCTGACGGAGATGCAGGCAGACCTGACCGACAAAACTTACGCCACGGTGTTGAACTCTTACGTCTTCGCAATGGGCAACATTCTCGACGTCTCCGACATGGCGGAGACGCTGGGGAAGGCGGTCAGGCTCAGCGACGGGGACGACAAGCTGACCGCCAGCATCAGGCTGACCCTGGGTGGAGTGTACAAGAGCGCGGGCGAGTACGAAAAGGCGGATAGGGAGTACCAGGCTGCGCGGGAGATTTACGAACGCCTTGGCCTCGTTCATGGGCTCGCCCAGGCTTACTACCATGAGGCCCTCAACGCCTACTGCGTTTCGAACAAGGAAAAGAACCGCGAGTACCTGCTGGTCGCCCTCGACCTGATCCGCCAGACAGACTCGCCCTCGTCGACGATCAGGATTCTCTTCGACAACGGGTCGCTGGCCTGCGACCAGGGTGACTTTGAACGAGGCTTTGACCTGTTCGACGAGGCCCTGGAGCTCTGCAGCCAGGTGGACAGCCTCAAGCTGGAGGGCCTGACCCGCTGGCTCAGGGGTGACGGGCTGCTGAGGGTTGGTCGGTCGCAAGAAGGTCTTGAGGAGATCAGGTCCGCGGTCAATCTGGTGGTCTCGGCAGGCTTCCAGGCCGGGGTCAAGTGGATCTTCATCCGGCTCGCCCAGGCGCTGCACGACTGCGGCTCTGCCGACCTTGCCGCGAAGTGGCTGGCGTGGGGCCGTCACACCCGGGAGTCTGAAGACCGGGCCCTGGCCGACTACGAGGTGCGTAGCTTCGACGCAGCCCTGTCGGATGTCACCAAAGCGCTCGGCCAGACCAAGCTCGAAAGGTTCATGGCCGAAGGCAGGCGGACCGACTGGCAAACGCTCGTGCAAGAGACGAACGCGCTGGCGA
>CAZGER010000259.1:2829-3508 GCA_964524565.1 uncultured Chthonomonas sp.
GCTAGACCACAACCCAGCAGCGGACACCGCGCGAGGCATAGTACGACTCTGCCCCGTTATGGGAGACGAAAACCCGTCCGAACCGCCGGTCGCCATAGATCGCCCCGCCTAGCGACCGCACGTCCTTGGGGGTCAGAAGCCAGGTGGACGTCTTCATGTCGAACTCACCCAGGCTCTGCAGGCCCACATACTGGTTTTCGTCGAGCACCTTTGCGCCGATCTTGGCGGCAAAGCCGAGCGCGCTCCCCTTGGGTTTGTGCTCCTTTCTAGATGCAAGGCTCTGCTCATCGTAGCAAAGGCTCCTCCGGTCGGGCGACTCTGTGGAGCAGTCAACGAACGTGACCTGCCCCGTTGCTGCGTCCATGCCGACCACGTCCGGCTCACCGCCCGTCGCCTCCATCGCTTGGACCGTGAGGAGGGCGTCGGGGTTCGCCTCGAGCCGCGCTAGAACGTGCGCCCATTCGACACCTTTGTGACGATGTGCGTTCTCTTCGAACCTGGAGCGCAGGATGGCGAGCAGAGCTGACTTGGCTTCGTCGTTCACAAGACCTTCCGTGTCCTGCATTCTGGCGCGTTCTTGGGCGGGCACGCCTGGGCGTCGCTGGTGAGAAGCTTGCTGAAGGGCACGTCTGCCCGGGAGTGGGGACCACGCCACGGATCCTCGACCAATGGCTGCCGG
>CAZGER010000260.1:0-1735 GCA_964524565.1 uncultured Chthonomonas sp.
GGTTGACTTACCACTTTCAGGGGCGGGACTTCCGGCTAACCGACGTTGCCGGGAACGTTGTCAGCGGGGTTTTGGCTTAGCCTGCAAGGGTTTGAAGGGCGGTGGTGGGGACCCAGAGTTCGTCGTCGCAAACGAGAGGGACGTCTGGGAGGTCCTGCCAGGTGGATCCGACCTTGTAGGAGTCGGCGGCGGCGACGAAGATGAGGGTCGGGCGTCCGGGCTTGGTGAGCTGGGCGGTGATGTTGTGCTCGCCTTTGGTCATTTTCCAGCCTGCGGCCTTGGCGGCGGACTCGAGGCGGACGAAGCGGGTGTCTGAGAAGGCAGAGACCTTTGTGGTGAGCGAGGTTCCGGCGAAAGGGGTCGCCTGGGCGGGTCTGGCGATGTTGCCGAGGTAGGCGGAGAGGCTGAAGCGTCCGAGCTGTTCCAGCACTGGGACCGCGTAAGTCATGTCGGTCTTTCTAATCCTGTTGGTGACGACGCCGGTGACTGAGCCGACCGTCCTGACTTCGGTATCCATGGGGGCGGTGAGCCAGACTTCTGCGGCAACGTGATCGTCGGCAAAGATCGCATTCCACATAGCGCCTACCGATGAACTGTTGCTTTTCACAAAGTAAAGATACTTTGCAGGCAGGCGGGATGGTGATGTTGAGACGTCCTCCAAGTGAACCTCAGCAATGTTGCGACGTTTGTTAGCAACATAGTCAACCGTCTTGCCATTAATGTCATTGTGGACGAATACTTCGGTGCCAAACCGGGCACCATCACTGACGCGTACTGCGTAATTAGATAGGTTGTGCTTTTGTGGCATAACCTTAAGTTCATATGACGCGGTGCTCCTGAAAGGCGGGAAAATCCGGTTGTCGGTCTGCTGGGTTGCAAGGGCTGTGAGGAGGAGGGTGGTCATTCGATGTCCAGGTGTTGCTTTTTTTGCTTGAAGTTTATGTCATTTTGGTGGTTCGATGGACTTGGGCGAGGTGACAGGCGAGCGGGTTCAGAACACAGACGTCGCAGCGGTGGGGACCCAGAGTTCGCCATCTACCAGGACGGTCGTGTCTGGGAGGTCGATCCACTGGGCGCCGCGCTTGTAGGCGTTGGCCCCTGCCACGAAGATCGTCGTCTGACGGCCGGGCTTGGTGGCCTGGCCCGTTATCCCGTGCGCGCCGGTGGCCAGGCTCCATCCAGCGGCGGACGCCAGGCTCTTTAGCCTGACAAACTTGGTCGTGTTGAGCTTTGACTTTCTGGCTGTCAGGTTCGCGCCGGCGAAGGAGACGGTCCCTGCCGGGTCTGTCCGCCATCCCCGGTACGCGGCCAGCCCGTAGCGGGCGATGTCTTCGGCGAGGCTCAGTTCTGCGGACATGTCGATCGGTTTGATCCGTGGGACAGTTTTCCCGGGCCGCACAAAGTCCTCCAGTTTGGACTTGATTTGCACCCTCACCGCGGCACCGTCCGACCCGAGGTACGCGGCAACTTCGCCTGGCCTTGAGTACCAACCATGGTTTGTGCCACACGGATAGCCGCTTGGGAGTCCGCGAGACCACCTGAAACCGGGGTCCGATGAGAGTTCAAACTTGGACCCTGAACCTGGCACGAATGGATGGGTGGACAGGACAGAAGATCGTGAAGGTTGCATTTGTGGCATTCTTGTTCCTCATTGCGTTGTCCCGGCAGGATGCGGTGGGGGCTGTCTCAAAAACCTCTGCAGTTTTCTCTGATGACGGTCGGCTTCTCCTAGTCC
>CAZGER010000260.1:1745-3493 GCA_964524565.1 uncultured Chthonomonas sp.
AGGTTGCCTGGTGAACATGGAACGTCCGCCACGAGCGGCCAAATGGCTCGATCCGAGTTTCCAAGCTGGATCCCGCAGGACGGACGGATGAACCAGGGTCGTGTCCGATCCTACCTGACAGAGGACCGCAGCAATCCCGCACAGCATTTCAGTTCACCTCGCTCATTGTGACGGTTTCGACGATTTGGCATAGGCGGGACACTGGGCGCAGCGTGGCACAGAGATGCCCGTTTGTACGGCACACTACGCTGAGCCGGGCGGGTAGAAGTGAGGTCACGGTTTGCGTCTCGCCGGTAGGCGTTTGAGACGGCCTGTCATTTTGCGAGAGTCGAGCCGTTCGCTTGGTGGGGTTTGGTCTCTCGCTGGGTGATGGTCTAGTACCGGTGGAGCGGGTACTGGCGGTGTCGATTGCGGGCATGCCGTCAAGTGAGTGTCTTGAGAGGCGGGGAGGAGCATGACTTTTTTCAGCGTGAGCGGCGGAAGGTGGCTGCAGGGGGCGGTTGCGGGGTGCCCATCCACCTTGTGAGCCACGTGCCTTTTGCACTATGAAGCGCGGCGCGACTTGAAAGATGGCGGGGTGAAAGAACTGACAGACACCCCCTCTTTGGTTTGTCGAGGGGGTGTCTTTTGTGGGCGCCTAGGGGAAGATGCCGCGGTTGACGGTGGCATCGGCGACGCGCTGGACGGCGATGATCATCGCGGCGGTGCGCATGTCGGTCTTGTGCTCGCGCATTGTGTGGGCGACGGCGCCGTAGGCGTTGCGCATGATCTTGGAGAGCCGGTCGTTGACCTGTTCTTCCTCCCAGAAGAAGTTTTGGAGGTCTTGGACCCATTCGAAGTAGCTGACGGCGACGCCGCCAGCGTTGGCGAGGATGTCCGGCACGACGAGGGCCCCTTTGTCCGAGAGGATCTGGTCGGCCTCGGTCGTTGTGGGGCCGTTGGCACCTTCGACGACGATCTTTGCCTTGACGTTGGGAGCAGTGTCCTTAGTGAGCTGGGCCTGGATCGCGGCGGGGATGAGGATCTCGCAGTCGAGGGCGAGGAGCTCGGCGTTGCTGATCTTCTCGCAGTCCTTGTAGTTCTGGATCCCTCCATCGACGCCGGAATAGCGCTCGTAGAGCTCGTTGATGGGGAGTCCGTTGGGGTTGAAGATGGCTCCGCTGGTGTCGGAGACACCGACGACGATCGCGCCCTCTTTTTCAGCGAGCCTTGCGGCGACGGACCCGACATTGCCAAACCCCTGGACGACGACCCTTGCCCCCTGGAAGTTCATGTTCATGGTGTGGCAGGCTTCGATCGCTGAGACGATGACGCCCCTTCCGGTGGCCTCGACGCGGCCTTCGGAGCCTCCCATTTCGACCGGTTTGCCGGTGACGCAGCCCGGGATGGTGTATCCGGCCTGCATGGAGAGGGTGTCCATGATCCAGCCCATGACCTGCCCGTTGGTCCCGACGTCCGGGGCTGGGATGTCGCTGCGCTCTCCGACGATGATGCCGATCTCGGTGATGAACCTTCTGGTGAGTTTTTCAAGTTCCCTTTGGCTGAGGTGCTTGGTGTTGACTTTGACGCCGCCTTTGGCTCCTCCGTAGGGGATGTTGACGACGGCGCACTTCCAGGTCATCCACATGGCGAGGGCGGTCGTTTCGCTTATGTCGACGTCTGGGTGGTAGCGGAGTCCGCCCTTTGTGGGTCCCCTGCTTTGGTTGTGCTGGACCCTGTAGCCCTCGTAGACCTGGACTTCTCCGGAG
>CAZGER010000261.1:0-3472 GCA_964524565.1 uncultured Chthonomonas sp.
GCCCTCGTAGAAGTCTGGACCTCCCTCCTCGAAAGCCTCCCCGGCCCTCAAGGCATCGTCTCAAACATGCCGTACAACATCACCGGCCCCCTGCTGGAAAAGGTCTTCGGCTCCGCCCCCCACATCGAACGGGCCGTCCTGATGATGCAGCGCGAGGTCGCCGACCGTGTCCGCGCGACCGCTGGCGACTCCAACCGTGGAGCCCTCTCGGTCGTCTCACAGGCTCTGTTCGATGTCACCACCGTCTGCCAAGTCCCCCCCGGCGCGTTCCGCCCGCCACCCAAGGTCCACAGCACCGTCTTGCTCTTCAAGCCCAAGCCCGATGCGACCCTCGGCCCAACCTTCCTCACAGTGGTCCGCGCAGGCTTTCGACACCCCCGCAAGACCCTCGCCAACAACCTGTCCGATATCCTGGACAAACCCCGCCTGACCGGGCTCCTCGCCTCGCTCGGACTCCCCGAGAGCGTCCGGCCCCACCAACTTGACCAATCGGCCTGGGAGAAGCTCGCCAACCTTGCTCAAGGCTGAAGACATCCGCCAAGCCGCCACTGGCCTCGGCTTCCAGACCCTCGGTGTCTGCCCCGCCGACCCGCCAACAACCCTGGCAACCCTCGACCACTGGCTCGGTGCAGGGTTCCACGGAGAAATGGCCTACATGCAACGACAACGAGAGGCAAGGGCGAGCCTCGATAGCGTCCTCCCCGGCGCCGTCTCAGTGATCGTCGTCTCCCTCAACTACTACCAAAGCGTCGAGCACCGGCCGGGCCAACCGCGGATCGCCCGCTACGCCCTCGGACGCGACTACCACAAGCTCCTGCGCCGCAAGCTCACGACCCTCGCCAAACGCCTGGGCGAGGCCCATCCCCAAAACTCGTTCCGGGCCTGCGTCGATTCCGCCCCCATCCTGGAAAGGGAGTACGCCAACCGGGCCGGTATCGGCTGGTTCGGAAAGAACACCCTGCTCATCGATTCCAAACGCGGAAGCTGGTTCTTCATCGGTTCCCTCCTCACCGACCTGCCGATCGAGCCCGACAAGCCAGCCCAAGGCGGATGCGGGTCCTGCTCGGCCTGCATCGATGCGTGCCCCACCGGCGCGATCGTCCACACAGGCGGAACCTGGCAGGTCGACGCCCGCCAGTGCCTCTCCTACCTCACGATCGAGAAAAGAGGAGGGTTCACAGCGCAAGAATCCGCAAAGATCGGCGACTGGACGTTCGGCTGTGACGTCTGCCAAGAGGTCTGCCCCTTCAACCACCCAAGGCAGAACAACCCCCTCCGCAGCCTCCCGACGACCGAACCGGGCTTCCTCCCCCGCGACTGGCCAGGCCTGGACCAACTCGCCCAGATCACCCACGATGAGTGGGACACCCTCACCAGAGGCTCGCCGATCCGCCGCGCAGGCCACGCCGGCATCGTCCGCAACGCCCGCGCGAACCTCAAAAATCAACCGTCCAAGTGACCGGCCAAGGTCTCCTTCCACACCGCGTACCGCTCGTCGACCTCAGACTTCCAACCATCGTCCGGTTCGACGACCCCCAGCCGCGCCGAACACCGGGCCGCGCCTTCTGCAAGCGTCCAAACACCGGTTCCAGCCCCCGCCCCGACTGCGGCACCTACAGACCCGTCACAGTCCCGTAACTCGATCTGTGCTCCCGTCACCTTCGCCAGCAGGCCCCTGAACGTTGCGGACCGGAACATGTTCGCCTCACCTGCCGACATCCTATCGACCCCCACACCGAGTCCCCGCATCAGCTCGATCCCGTGTGCCATCGCGAAGGCGGTTCCTTCGGTCACGGCCCTGGCGAGTTCCGCCTGGTCCATCGTCGCAAAGTCGAACCCCGAAAGCCGCGCGCCCAGGTTCGAGTTCTGGAGCGTCCGCTCCGACCCGTTCCCGAACGGCAGGAACACCCCCCGCCCGGCCCTGGCGCCCCGGGACATCTCGTCAAGCTCGGCAAACCCCCTGCCCGTCACTCGCCTTAGCCACTCGAACGCAGACCCGCACCCGTTCAGACACATAAGCACCCCCCGCCGGGGGCTTTCTGCCGAGTGGTTGACGTGCAAAAACGTGTTGACCGATCCGTGAGGGTCGAACGGAAGCCCGTCCGTAACCGCGAACACGACCCCCGATGTCCCGCCCGTCGTCGCACACTGACCGGGCTCCAAAACCCCCAGCGAGAGCGCGTTGTTCGGCTGGTCACCGGCGCGGTAGGAGACTGGCGTCCGCGCCCGCAGACCTAACTCGTCGGCCGACTTCTGCGTCAGCACCCCACCGGTCCCCACCATCGGCACAAGCCGCGGCAAGATGGACGCTTTCGCGCCGGTATGGGCAAGCACGTCCAGCGCCGGACACTCGCCCTGATGGTCCCACAGCACCATCTCGCTCAATCCCGTGGAGGTCGTCGCCGCCTCACCTGTCAGCCTCGCCGCGATCCAGTCGCCTGGCAGCATGGCCCATCGGCTCTGGGCGAGGACGTCAGGCTCGTTCCTCGCGACCCATGTGATCTTGGCCGCCGTCAGGTTCCCTGGTTCGTTCAGCAGCCGTTCCCGACACGCCTCCGGCCCAACGACCGTTCCCAGCGAGGCCCCCGCCTCGACAGCCCTGCTATCGCACCAAATGATCGATCGGCGGACAGGCGCAAACGCGTCGTTGCACAGAACAAGACCGTGCATCTGGTACGCGATTCCGATCCCGCCCACACTCCCGCCAGATCCTCCTACGCACGCCGTCACAGCCTCCCGGACAGCGTTCCACCAGTCGAGCGGATCCTGCTCCGCCCATCCGGGCTGGCTCGAATGCAGCGGCAAGACGCCCACGACAGGACTCGTCGATGCCGCCACACGACGCCCCGTCGCAGCGTCCACAAGGCTCGCCTTGACAGCCGAAGTGCCTATGTCGATTCCAAGCAGCAGACTCATTTATCCGGACCTTGCAACGTGTTTACCTCCCCGACGTAGGTTCCTGGCATACTTCAAACCCGCGGAGCGACTACACAAAATGGAAGAGAACAAACCAGCAGAAGCGGCCGAAAAGGCCAAAGACGTCATGGGTGACCTGGCCGAGAAGGCCAAGGACCTCGGCGGAAACGCACTCGACAAAGGCAAAGAGCTCATGGGCAAGGCCGGAGACGTGCTCGGCGACCTCAAAGACAAGGCCGAAGAAAAGCTCAACATCGATATCGACCGCGACGGAAAGATCGGCGCCGGCGAACCGGAAACCACCGAAGGCTCGTAACCGTCCCGGCCCAACAGGGACCCTCGTGCTAAAATCGTCGCGGCTCTCCCGCAGACAGCTTGGTGGTGGAAACACCTTAATCGCTCAAAAAGCAGCCAGCCGAGGTAGGCACGAGGACGTAAACGGGTTTCCTTCCGGGTTCACCGGAAAGCGGTTTGTTTCGGGCTCCTGCACCTCTGGTGTGGGAGCCTGAACCATAAAAGGTCAAGCAAATGCCGACCGACAGGAAACCGCAAATCG
>CAZGER010000262.1:0-2372 GCA_964524565.1 uncultured Chthonomonas sp.
CAGGGCCCGCGCCGCCCCCACCAGGTTCGCCGTGTGACCGTCGTGCCCGCAGGCGTGCATCTTCCCCGCAACCTGCGAGGCATACGGCAGGCCCGTCTCTTCGTGGATCGGCAAAGCGTCCATGTCCGCCCGCAAAGCCACCGTGCCACCGCCCGGGCGCGTCGCTGGCAGCCACCCGAGCACACCTGTCCCCCCCGCCAAACCTGCCACGAACTCCACCGAGGTCTTGGATAGCTCCGCCTGCACCCGTTCCGACGTCTGGTGCTCCTCGTACATCAGCTCCGGATGAGAATGAAGGTCGTGGCGCAACTCCGTCAGGTACCCGGCGTCAGACTCGATTGATTGCCGCAACATGTCGGCAGGTTACCAAGGTATCAATCGGAACGGCCAATGCTCAAACCGCTCAAAGACCCCTTCGCCCAGTCCTGCCTCGAACGGCTCCAGTTTCTCGGCGATGTCACCGGAAAAGCAATGTTCGGCGGATACGGCTTCTGGGTCGACGGGGTCACCTTCGCCTGCATCTTCCAGGCCGAGAGGCTCTACTTCCGCGCCGACGCCCAAACCCTCCCCGAATTCGAGGCCGTCAGCGCCGAGCAGTTCGTCTACGAGTCCAAAGGAAAGCTCATGCCGATGTCCTATTGGGCCCCGCCCCTGAGCCTCATGGACCGCCAGCAAGACTTCGAAAGGTTCGCCCGACTCGGGGCAGAGGCCGCCCACCGGCACGCCAGCGCCAAACCCCCAAAAAAGAAAAAGGTCTAGCTCGAACCCACCGGGACCAACTCGCCCAAGACCGCAAGGAACTCGTCCACTTCCTCCTCCGTCCCAACGCTCACCCGCAGATACCCCGGCATCCCCAAAGGCGTCCCAGGCCGCACGATCACCCCGCGCCGCAAAAGCTGGTCGAACAACACCCGGTCGTCCCCACCAACCTCGATGCAAACAAAGTTCGCGTGGCTGGGCACGGTCTTCAGCCCAAGGGACTCCGCCCCCAACACCAACCTTGAAAGACCGGCCAGGTTCGCCTCCCGAGATCGCGCCAGGTGGCCCGTGTCCCCAAGCGCCGCGATCGCCGCTGCCTGGGCAAGGCTGTTCACGTCAAACGGCTGCCGAGACCGGTCGATCGCGTCGTAGATCCACTCCGGAACGACCGCGTAACCCACCCGGATCCCCGCCAGACCATACGCCTTGCTAAACGTCCGTAAACCGACCACCGAAAGCCCAGACCGGACCATCTCCGCCGCGTCCGGCTGGTCGATCACCCCCTCGGCGTACTCATAGTAAGCCTGGTCCAGCACCAAAAGCGCAGAATCCGGCATCTCCGCCCGCAGCCGGTCGACCGCCGCCGCCTCAACAGCGGTCCCGGTCGGGTTGTGCGGGTTCGCCAAAAACACCATCCTCGTCCCACCGTCGCAGGCAGATGCCATCGCGTCCAGCCTGTGTTTCCAACCGCCGTCCAACGGCACCTCCCGAACCTCGGCCCCCGCCAGCTGCCCGGCAGAGGCGTACCGCACAAAAGTCGGCACCCCGGTCACGATGTTCGTCCCAGGCTCAAGGAGCACCGCCCCCAGCATCGCAATGATCTCGTCGCTCCCGTTGCCCAGAACAATGTTCTCGTGCCCGACCCCGTGGTGCTTGGCCAGAGCCTCCTTGAGCTCATATCCCGAAGCGTCCGGATAAAGGTGCATCGAACCCGACGCCCGCACGACTGCATCCACCGCCCGCGGACTCGGCCCCAAAGGGTTCTCGTTGCTCGCCAACTTGACGACCTTCGAAAAACCGTGCTCCCGCTGCACGTCTGAGATCGGGCGCCCAGGCACGTACGCCTGCATCCCAAGCACGCTCTTCCGGATCACCGGCTTCATGGGGCCGAGGATACCGGTCGAGTAACCCGAGTCCTGTCAGAGCTTTCCCCCGCCCACCGACCCGGGCATAATCTCACCGTGGTCGACCTCCCCTATCCGGTTGTCCTGGCAAGCGCCTCGCCCCGCCGGAAAGACCTCCTGGCAACCCTCGTCCCCACCTTCACCATCGACCCCCCAGAGATCGACGAGGACTCCCTCACCTGCGACGACCCAGAGCAGACCGCCCGCCGACTCGCCCGCGAAAAGTGCCTCGCCGTCCACGCCAGACACCCACATGCCATCGTCATCGGAGCCGACACCGTCGTCTCCCTCACGACCGAAAAAGGGACCGTCCAGCTCGCAAAGCCATCCGACAAGGCCGACGCCCACCGCATGCTCAACGAGCTCTCAGGCAAGCGCCACACCGTCACCACCGCCGTCTTCCTCAAGTGGCCGAACGGGTTCACTAGCCTTGCCGTCTCCAGCGAGGTGACGTTCACCAAAATGACCCCCGAACAGATCGAAGCCTAC
>CAZGER010000262.1:2382-3463 GCA_964524565.1 uncultured Chthonomonas sp.
ACCGATGGACAAGGCCGGCGCCTACGGGCTCCAAGGCGGAGCAAGACCCTTCGTGGCCGAAGTCCGCGGCTCCATCGACAACGTCATCGGCCTCCCAACCGAGGCCCTTCAAGAAGCCCTCCAAGAGGTGCAAGCCAGATGAGCCACGCCGAGACCCCCAAGCCAGAACGCCCCTGGGCCACCCTCCAGATCGTCCTCGCCTCCGTCGCCCTCCTCACAATCGTCGCCTGGTTCGTCGTCGGCAAGGTCTTCAAAGGACAGATCCAAAACATCGACCTCGTCGCCGGCACCGCCACAAAATACGTCCAAGCCGCCCTCGATGGCGACGTGACGACGATGACAAACCTCGGGCGCCACGCCCCCAACATCGATCTCGCCGCGCAGTCCCACCTCGAGGTCTCCCAAGACCTCCGCGCGGCCGTCGGCCCAGACGCAAAGGCCGTCGCCCTCGGCCTCAACTCAAAGCAGACCGAAAAAAGGTTCGAGTACCACGTCGCAGTCTCCATCGCCGGGGCGGCAAAAAGCCGCAAGGTGGACGTCCTCATCCTGGTCTTCGACGACCAGCCCCAGGTGTTCTGGACCGAGATCAAAGACTGACCCGACCGAAGGCCCCTCCCACCGTTCCAAAAACACCCGAACGGCCATAATCCAACCATGAACGACACGCTCCAGTCGTGGCTCGGGACAGAGATCCAAAAGCTCAAGGACAACCACCTCCACAAGGTTCCTAAGATCCTGGAAAGCCCGGCCGGAGGAAGGGTCCGCATGGACGGCAAAGAGGTCGTCAACCTCGCCAGCAACAACTATCTCGGACTCGCCAACCACCCCAAAGTCCGCAAGGCCGCCCTCGATGCCATCGAAAAATGGGGCGTCGGCGCAGGCGCCGTCCGTTGGATCGGAGGCACCATGTCGGTCCACGAAGAACTTGAGGCAAGGCTCGCAGCCTTCAAGCACGTCGAGGCCGTTCTCGTCTTCACCAGCGGCTTCACCGCCAACTCCGGCTGCATCCCCGCCGTCCTCACCGACCAAGACGTCGTCATCAGCGACGAGCTCAACCACGCCTCCATCATCGACGGCGTCC
>CAZGER010000263.1:0-3410 GCA_964524565.1 uncultured Chthonomonas sp.
GAGGCTTCCGTACCATGCGCCCGGCCAGTGGGTGTCCCTTTGTCGGCGCTGGACGCAGCGGAGTGGGACGGGCTTTGGGAGCGGGCGAAAAAGTCGGTCTGGCCCGGTTTGGATTCCGAGGCGCCGGGTGTATGATAAGTCTATGAGGGTCGGTGTCACCGCTCCATTCACCGGCGGGGTTTGTGCCTGCCCTTTTCGGTTGCAGTCGCTGAGGCACGCCCGATTGTGAACGGGCTTTTGTGGCGGATAGGTGACCTCGTTGGCATTGTCTCCGGGGTTTCCGTGTCCGGTCTTGAACCGCCTGCCGACAGTGGGAGGGGGTTATGAAGGGGTTTTCGGTTTTTGGGGCCATTGTTCTGGCTCTGGGGTGTTCCTCCTGTTCGACTGTCCGGGCGAAGGAGGATCCGCAGGATGTCGTCCTTGAGTTGCTTTCTGACCTGGGGTTTTCACGCTTGCCCCGCGTGCCGGACGGGGAGGCGTATGTCCAGAAATCCCAGACCTGGCAGGCGCGGTACCCGGTTGAGGGGAACGGCACCCTCTCGACCATTTACCTCCCGCGCGATGAGGCCATCATCGTCCACGCGGACGCCGTGATCGATCGGAGGAACATGGACGAACGGGCGGGGCGGATTCCGGAAGCCACGATCTCGGCAGCGAGCGCGACGGCCAAGCTCAAGATGCTTTCGTCGAGGGTGTGGGGGGATCTGCCCCGCGACGAGACGGTCGCGGTCGGGAGCTACACAAACAGGTCATTGGAGGCCGATCGAGGGGAGGGCATCTTGACTTCCCGTCTGCTCCACGCTGGGTTTGTGTACCCGGGTGTGAACGTGACGATCCGGATCGACATGGAGAACGGGGAACTGTTCGCGTGCACCAGGCGTATGCGCATGCCCAAGTTCCCTGCCAAGGCGCCACGACAGTGGGTGCCTCTTTCTGTCGCGGTCGGGGCGGCGTTCCCAGATTCGCCACGGGTGAGAAATGCGGAAGGGGCGGAGCTCCAGTGGTTCGAGCCGAGCCTCGGGTTGCCCTGCCGGCTGTGCTGGGTCCTGACGCGGGGCAAGGAACAGGTCTACGTGGACGCGGTGACCGCGACTGTCCACAAGCGGGTGCTTTACAAAGGGGTTCTCCGGGACGACGGCCTCGGGGTCAAAAGGAGCATGACGGCCCGTCCCGGACGGTTTGGAAGCGTGGGCCGGAGGAATCTGGAAGCTGGCTGGCGAGGGGCTGGGCCGGATTCACCGGGCGGGTTGTAGGGCGGCCCAATAGGCCGCGACTGCGGCGGCGACGACAACGTTGAGCGAGCGTCCTTTGCCGAACATCGGGATCTGGACAACGGCGTGACAGTGCTTGAGCACGCCGGAATAGACCCCCCCGCCCTCTGCTCCGAGGACGAGGCAGGTATTGGGTGGAAACGTGAAGTCGGTGATGTCGACAGAGCCTTCTGCGATCTCGACAGCGACGAGCGTCCAGCCTTGGTCGCAGAGGTGGCGGGCCATGTCCTCGTGCCCTGGCATGTGTGCGATTTCGATGCGTCGATGAGCACCCATCGAGGTGACACCGACCATCGGGCTGGTCTCTGGCAGTGGGGTCTTTCCGGTTGCAAAGACAGCTTTGACGCCGAGCCCGTCGGCGAGCCGGAGGAGCCCCCCGACGTTGTAGCCGTCGTCCCAGTCCTGGAGGAAGAACGCGATCTCCGGCCTGTCCGCGTACTTGGTTCTGCTCGCCTTGTGGGCCTGTCGGACGCCGGTCTTGCTGCGGATGGCTTTCGGGTTTGCGGTCAAGGGCGGTGAAGGGTACCCTTTCGTCCCTAATCGGCCGGAGATTTCAGGGTTGGGATCAAACCGGAAAAAATCTGCGTTCTAGGTTTATGCCGCTTTCTTGGCGGTCGATGGGAATCAGGCACAAATGCTGACGAAACTTACGGATGTTCTTGGCGTATCTTTTGGTGTGAGGTTTTTTGCCCCGGTTTTTGCGGCGATGGCCGTTCTTTCGCTGTCTGGGTGTGGCGCCGGCACTGCCATGAAGGAGCAGTTCCGCCGGGACACGTTCCAGCCCACCAGCGCGACGGTCGACGGGGTTTCGATCCACGTTTATCTCGACCGTTCCGGTTCGATGAAGCACCTGCGGCCGCAGGTGAGCGACCAGCTTTTGGAGCTATTGGACCTCTATCCCGATTCTGCCAGGACGACCGTCTATTGGTACGCGCAGAGCGTGAGCAAGATCAAGACGACCTTTTGCAGCCGTCCGCTGATGCAGGAGATCACGCAGGAGTTCATCACGGACGAGCACGCCGAGCCCCCCAAGAACAAGGGCACGGCCCTGGCGCTGGCGCTCCGCGACCTGCAGGACCAGTGCGCCCGGGAGATCGACCGCAAGGTGATCGGGATCTTTGTGACGGACGGTGGGTTTGAGGATCAGGACGGCAAGGTCGCGACGGAGGCCCAGCGCTTGAGGGACATCCCGAACGCGGCGATGCTGGTGTTCGTGGGTCTGGACGCCCAGGGAACGACGAAGCTTTCCAACCTGGACGCGGTGGTAAAAGACAATTTTGTCCTGAGTGGCGTGGAAGTTGACAAGAAGTTCTTTGACGTTGCCCTGAAAGGCGGCGGGCCGATGCTCGGCCAGGCCAAGGGAGCCATCCAGACGATGATAACAGACGCTAAAGAGATCGAAGGGGTGCAAAAGTGAGCGTGAACACGGAGCAAGCGGTCGTCGCCGCGCCTCCCCTGCCAGGCCGGACGAGGATCGTCAGCCGACCCAACCCCGAGCAGCAGCTGACGCAGGAGATCCCGCGGGAGATCACAGAGGCCGAGCGCGACCAAATGGCGCTCTCGGTCGAGCAGGACATGCGTGACCTTGGGTTTATGGAGCGTCATGTCTACGAAGCCAAGCAGTTCCTGAACGCCTATGTCCGGGCCAGCCAGGACTGGCACGCTGCCTACAACTCCTTGCAGAACGACGAAAAGGAGCACGGTGGCTTCACCGCCAGGGCCTACGAGTTCATGGAAGACTGCCGGAAGGTCGGGGGCAAGTTCAAGGCCCCCAAGTTTATGGACGCCCGCGGGCTGGAGTCGGTCTACCTGAAGTCTTTGAACCACAGCCGGCTGACAACCAAGAAGCTGACCGGCGGTGTGTTCGCTTTGATCGTTGCGATCGTCATCAAGACCTATCTTCTGATGCCGCTTTCTGTCGTCTTGCTCTCGCCGATCCTCTCCACGGGGCAGAGCGTGACGAAGTTCATCTTTGCGATCCCTCTGGCGGCGGCGCTGAGCTACGGCATCACGTTCATGGTGCGGTTCTTGATGATGCTGCTGGTGAGCCTTGCCCCTGGCGAGCAATTCAAGTCTGTGCGCACTTCGGGGCAGCTGTTTAGCCGCCCGCTGACCTATGTCCTGCTCTCGTTTATGGGT
>CAZGER010000264.1:0-3393 GCA_964524565.1 uncultured Chthonomonas sp.
TTTGAAACGGCCTGGAACGGCTTTTTGAGCGACTTCGACTCCTGTTTGATGTACAAAAGGTTCGGCCGCTGGATCTGGAAAGTCGTTCTGACCACACCCACCGTGTTCCCGACCTCGACGCTCGTCGTGATCGTCCCTTCCAGCTTGACAGCCGAGTAGTAGTGTTTGAGCGTGTTGGACAAAACCTGGGCGCCGGTCGGTTCTGCCTGGGCAGACTGTCCGGCGGCCGTCGCTAAAAGGAGCATTGTCAACATCGTAGGTCGTTCCATAGTATGTCGCCTTCGCCGGCTTGGTACGCCGACCAACGGGCCAGCACGAACAGCCAGTCCGAAAGGCGGTTGACGTAGGCGAGCAGTTCGGGTCGGACGGTCTCCGACTCCCCGAGCCGCACAAGGGCGCGCTCGGCCCTTCGGCAGACCGACCTGGCGACATGGACCCGGGCAGAAAGCTCGCCCCCGCCCGGCAGCAAAAAGCCCGTCAACGGTTGGAGACCCCGCTCCATCTCGTCGATCCGGTCTTCAAGGCCCTGTGTGTCCCGTTCCACGCCAGCGGCGACGATCGGGCTCGTGTGGGCCGAACTGGCGATCTCCGCGCCGACGCTCAGCAAGGCGGACTGGACCCCTCGCAGACCGTCCCGGACCGGACCAGTCGCGATCCCGGCGGCCATCCCCAGCCATGCGTTGAGCTCGTCCAGGTCGCCCAAGACCTCGACCGCAGGGTCTGACTTGGTGGCGCTGCGCCCGATCATGGACGTCGAGCCCTGGTCCCCCTTTTTGGTGTAGATCTTCATGCCCGGTTGCGACTCGTCAAAACCCGCCAGGCGAACTTGGGCAGGAGCCGCGACTTAGAAAGTTTCTTGGGGTTCAAAAGCGTCCGCCAAAGCCACTCCAGCCGGAGCGCCTGCACAAACCTCGGAGCGCGTTTTGCCCTACCGCTAAAAACGTCCAGCGTCCCGCCGACCCCCATCGCAACCTTGGCCGATATCGTCCCCATAGTCGAGACGATGAACTTCTCTTGGCGCGGGATCCCCATCGCCACCAAAAGGATGTCCGGCCTGGCCGCCGCGACCTCTTGGGCGACAAAAGCGTCCTCGCTCGGTGGGAAGTACCCGTGGTGGGTGCCCACAATGTTGATCCCCGGGTGCTTGAGCGCAAGCCGCTCCGCCGCCGCCTCCGGGATCCCCGGTGCCGCGCCAAGCAGGTAGATCCGGTACCCCTTTTGCGCCGACAACCGGCACAACGCCTCGGCAACGTCCACCCCGCTGACCCGCTCTGTCTTACGGTTTTGCCTTCGGACCGCCCAAACGACACCGTAACTGTCGGGAGTGACCAGAGACGCGCTTTGGTAGATCGCCAGCAGCCAAGGGTCAGACTGGGCGATCATGATCCCGGCGGAATCGGCCGTCGCCACCAGGTGCGACCCGCCCCCAGCGATCAGCTCCTCGATCTTCGCAAGGCACCCGTCCAGGTCCAAACACGCGACCGGGACACCGAGCACCTCGCACTCGTCAACGGCGACCCTGGTCGTTGTTGCCGTCATCTCTGTGATGATATACGTTTGGGGACCGCCTAGAGGACCGGTGACGCCCCAGGATCGCGTAGAATACAGGCCAAGCGATGTCTGAGCCTGTGACGAAGATCCGTTTTGAGGTCAAGAGGCAGCAAAACCGTGCCAGCCAGCCGTATTACGACACGTTCGAGATTCCCTACATGGAAAACGCGAACGTGGTCTCGTGCCTGATGGAGATCAGGAAGAACCCAAAAACGATCGAGGGCCAGACCATCGAGCCAGTCGTTTGGGAGGCCGCATGCCTGGAAGAGGTCTGCGGCACCTGCACGATGTACGTCAACGGCCACATCCGCCAGGCTTGCACCGCCCTGGTCGACGATGTCGCTGAGCGGCACGGCGACACCTTCGTCATCCGACTAGAACCGATGAGGAAGTTCCCGCTCATCCGCGACCTTGTCGTGGACCGGTCGGAGATGTTCCAAAACCTGATCACAATGAAGGCTTGGGTGCCGATCGACGGCAGCTACGACCTTGGAATGGCCCAGCCACAAGACGACCATGTGCGCAAGCTCCGCTACGACCTCAGCCGCTGTATGACCTGCGGTTGCTGCATGGAGGCCTGCCCCCAGGTGAACGACCGGACGACCTTCGTCGGCCCAGCCGCGATTGGCCAGGCCCTGCTGTTCAACCTCCACCCCGTTGGAAAAACGCTCGAGTCGGACCGCCTCGACGCCCTCACGACAGAGTCCGGCATCACGAACTGCGGAAACGCCCAAAACTGCGTCAAGGTCTGCCCCAACGAGGTCCCCCTCACCCAGGCCATCGCCGAAATGAACCGCCAAACCTCGGTCTACAAGATCAAGAAGTGGCTGGGACTGGCCCGATAGGACCCAGGCACAAGGTGTGCCTGGAACCGTTTGAACCTGTCTAACATTTGCGGGACGTATACTCCTGTAGCGGAGAGAGACATGTTGACCACCATCCTGACAGCCATGACCCTAGGATCACAGGCAGAACCTCCTGTGGTCAGCCTGAAACTGTCCACCCAGAACGCCCCGGCAGGTTCCCTGGTCAAGGGCCAGGTCACGATGGTTTTTGCGGCAGGGCTCCACGGCTACCAAAACCCACCGACACTGGAGTACCAGATCCCCGTGACGATCTCGGCCGCGGAAGGAACCTCCTTGATCCACGTCAAGTACCCGGCTGGCGAGCCCGCGACAATGGCTGGCGAGACTTCACCCTCCATGACCTATCACGGCACCGTGACGTTCCCGGTGGCGTTCCGCGCCCCCCGGAAGGTCGGTCCGGCCGGAGTCGAGGTCAAGGTCCGCTACCAGCAGTGCGACGATTCCAGCTGCTTCCCTCCCGGGACCTTGAGCGCGAAAGCCCAGTTCACGGTCGATCCCATACCGGCAGGGCTCAACAGTGTCTCCCTTCGGGCGACCTCATTGGTCGCGCTCGCCCGTGAACTGGGGCAGGGTCAACGTTGAGGGCCCTTCCAAGGGCCGTCGCTGTCCTCACACTCACTCTCTTGGCCGTTTTGGGGCTCGCCCAAGACTCACCGGGCCCTGTCGTCGAATCTGGTCACACAACTTGGTCTGCTGCGCTCAAACGGTCCGATGTCCGCGCCGGTGAGACCGTCCAAATCGTCGTGACCGGCAAGCTGGAGGACGGTTGGCACGCGTTCGGCCCCCAGCTCGAAGGCGAGTGGGTCAACATCTCCTCCGAAGTCCCGACCGAGGGCAACTCCGTGACGGCGTCCGGCGATCTCGTCTTCCCTGCCGGGTTCATCGACAAGGTCCCCGGATTTGAAAAAGACGCGGTCATGTACGAACACGAGTTCGCGTTCGGAGTACCCGTCAAAGTGAGCCCAGACGCCCAAGG
>CAZGER010000265.1:0-327 GCA_964524565.1 uncultured Chthonomonas sp.
ACCGCGTGTTCTTGCCGATGTGGATCATCTTCGTGCCGGTGTCGGCCTGCTGCTCGCCTTCGGTCAAAGCGACGCTGTAGAACTCGCCGACGCTGCTGTCGCCCTTCAAGATCACGCTCGGGTACTTCCAGGTGATCGCAGAACCGGTCTCCACCTGCGTCCAAGTGATCTTCGACCTAGCACCCTCGCACCTGCCCCGCTTGGTCACAAAGTTAAAGATCCCGCCCCTTCCCTCCTTGTCGCCCGGGTACCAGTTCTGCACGGTGGAGTACTTGATGGTCGCATCCTCGTCCGCCCAAAGCTCGACGACCGCCGCGTGCAGCTGGT
>CAZGER010000265.1:345-3376 GCA_964524565.1 uncultured Chthonomonas sp.
GGCGCCCTTGGCCGCCACGATCAGTGTCCGCTCGAACTGGCCCGTGTTTTGGGCGTTGATCCTAAAATAGGTGCTCAGCTCCATCGGGCAGGTCACGCCCTCGGGGATATAGACAAACGAACCGTCCGAGAACACCGCGCTGTTGAGCGTGGCGTAAAAGTTGTCCGTGTAGGGCACCACGCTGCCCAGGTACTTCTGGACCAGATCGGGGTGCTCGCGGATCGCCTCGCTGATCGGCATGAAAACGACTCCTGCCTTCTTGAGCGTCTCCTTGAACGTCGTCGCGACGCTCACAGAGTCGAACACCGCGTCCACCGCGACCCCGGCCAGGATCTTCTGCTCGTGCAGCGGGATACCCAGCTTCTCGAACGTGCGGATCAGCTCAGGGTCGGCGTCGTCAAGCGAATCCAGTTTGGGCAACTGCTTCGGGGCCGAATAGTAGCTGATCGCCTGAAGGTCCGGCTGCTTGTACGTCACGTTCGGCCACGTCGGGTACGACATCCCCGCAAGGGCCCGCAGCGCCTTCAGACGGAACTCCAACATCCACTCCGGCTCCTGCTTCTTTGCCGAAATGAACCGCACGACGTCTTCGTTCAAGCCAGGAGGAAGGGTCTCTGAATCGACCGGCGAGACAAACCCCCACTTGTACTCCTGCTCGGCATAGTGCTCCAAAAGCTCGTCGTCGGAACCGAACTCTCGCGCCACGTCCGTTTTAGGTGTGTCTGCTGCCATGCCTCGAACCTAAAGTGTACATCTGATTCAAGTTTGCCCCGGGGACTCAGATGCCCAAGCCTCGTAGAAGGCACGGCGCGCCTGGGTCACCGTCTCCCTCGCGTCCGGCCCGACCGCGTTGACGTGGCCCATCTTCCGGCCTTCCCGCGCCTCGCGCTTGCCGTACCAGTGGAAGTGCCCGCCAGGAACCGCCGCCAGCGCCTTGGACACGGCAGACCGGTGGTCCCCACAGCCGCTCTGCCCGAGCAAGTTCGCCATCGCCGACGGCATCCCGGTGGGCGTCGGTACCGGAATCCCGAGGACGAGCCGGACAACCGCCTCGAACTGGCTGATCCCGCCCCAGTCCAGAGTGTAATGGCCGGTGTTGTGCGGACGGGGCGCGATCTCGTTCACCAAAACCTCCCCGCCTGTCGTCTCAAAAAGCTCGACCCCGAACAGCCCGTACCCCCCGACTGCCTCGACAGCCGCGATCGAAACCTCCGAAGCGTCTGTCCCGGCCGGGAACACCGTGTCGCAAACGTGGTTGACCTGGACGGTCTCCATGGTCGGAAAGCACACCGTCGAAACTTCGCTCCGGCACACCATGACGGCTAGCTCGCGCCGGAAATCGACGAACTCCTCGGCCAGCCAAGACGCCACGTCGATCTCGGAAAGGTGCCTATCGAGCTCCTCCAGAGACCTGGCGTACCTGGTCCCCTTGCCGTCGTAACCGCCAAACCTGGCCTTCAGCACCACCGGAGTGCCAAGTGACGCCGCCTCTCCCGCAGGGACGGCCACTGGGCTAGGAACCCCGTGCTGCCGGAGTGCCAACCGTTGGGTCAGTTTGTCCTGCACCACCCCCAGACATCCCGCCCCTGGCAGGACCGAACCTTCGCCCACCCCGGCGACGCGCAAGGCCTCTAACACGTTCTGGGCAGGCACAAACTCGTTCTCGAGCGTCACCCGCCGGCTCACCCGAAAGATTTCCGCCATTTGGTCGATATCGCCAAATCCCCCTTGCACGACCGGTGCGACCTGGCCGGCCGGGGAGTCGGTGTCCTCGTCTAGGCAGACACAGTTCAGCCCCATCCGCTGGGCTGCCATGACAGTCATGCGGGCGAGCTGCCCGCCACCAAGGATCCCCAGGTCGTACCGCACGCCGCTCACCAGTCCATCCGCCAGTCTTCAGACTCCCGTGTCGGTACAAGCTGCTCAGGAAGGTACGGCAAAAGCACCGAATGCTCGATGTCCGTGTCCCGCACGACGCCGATCAACTGGGCGTACGCTGGCTCCAAACCGGCCCGCTCTGCCTCGTCCTTCACATACTCGATGATCGGGTCGATGCCAGAGGCAGCCGGGTCCGTCAGGTTGATGCTCACCTGGACCATCTCCTGGGCCACCAGGTGGAACCCCAAGGCCCTGACACCGACGAATCGTGGGTCCCCCTCCCGCCGCTTCTGCCGAATGTTGCTCGCAATCCGAGTGACCGTCCCCTCTGCGTCACCGTCAAAATTGATGTTCATCGCGACCAAGAACTCCCGCCAGCCCATCACCGTCGCCCCGAGCAGCGGGTGCGGTTGCTTCGGCCCGTGGTCAGAGTCGATCCCGTGTTCCAGCAGCCCCCCAAACCCGGCCCTTCTCAACGCAGGGAGCTGGCTGGTGTGAGTCCCCTTTTCAGACTTTTCGTACAGCAGCACCGGCACACTGTACATCCGCGAGAACCTCTCGGCGATCTTCTCGACGTACTCCTTGAACCGTTCGTCGCCGCTGGCTTCAGGCAAAGGGATGAAAGGGCAGACGTCCAACGCCCCGATACGCGGGTGGACGCCCACATGCCGGTTCAGGTCGATCGTCGGCAGGATCTTGTCCGCCAAGGCAAAAAGCGCCGACTCCACCTTGTCTGGAGTCCCAGAAAAGGCCGTGACCGTCCGGTTGTGGTCGATGTCAGACTCGCAATAGTGGAACCGCACCGGCAGGGCCGCCATCAGGTCCTTGACCTCACGGACAACGGTGCGCTCCCTGCCAAAAGACCAGTTGGGGACGCACAGGACGGGCATCAGATACCCAAAATGTTGTAGCCGCTGTCGACAAAAACGATCTGGCCGGTCACACCGTTGCTCAGGTGGCTGCACAGGTACACCGCCGTCAGGCCGCACTCTTCCTGGCCATAGGGCCGCTTGAGCGGGGCCCGCTCCCCGACAAACTGGAGCATCCCCAGAAGACCCTTCACACCCCTGGCAGAGATCGTGTTGATCGGCCCCGGGCTCATGGTGTTCACCCGTATCACCCTCTCGCCAAGGTCGACGGCCAAGTACCGGAC
>CAZGER010000266.1:0-3371 GCA_964524565.1 uncultured Chthonomonas sp.
ACCCAGCTGAGCCCTGGCACGATCGCCCTGGGCCTGACCCCCGCCGGACAGGCGAGCGGGTGGGACTGGGACGGGAACTCCACTGCCTCGACTGCTGACGACGTGGGGATCAGGATCGACTACACTCTCGACCTCTCTGGAGGCGGGTTTGGTGGGGTCAACCCCAACAGCTTCACCCGTGGACGCTTGCAGGTCGTGGACGAGGCATCGCCACGGCTCATGCCTGTCGGCCCGGTCGCGATCAGTCCTTCTGGAACCTTGGGTCTTGCGGTTGCCACCCCGACGGCGCCCTTCGGCGGTACGTTCTACGTGATCGAGCCGATCGGTGTCGACACGATGGCTGTCCGCAGCCGGTTTGAGTTCCACGACGCTATCACCAACCTCAATGTGCTCGGCCTGCCCCCGACGCCGTACCCGGGCTCGATCGTGGACGAGGACCAGATCAACACACTGATCCCGTTCCTGAACAGCCCGATCACGAACCTGAGGCCGGTGGGTGTCGCCGCGAGCGGAGACGCCTTCTTTGTGACAGCGGCAGGGACCAAGACGGTGTTTGGCTTCCCGGTGGACACGTCGGCGATCATGGCCTTCAAAGCCGATCCCGCACCGCTCCAGTTCGAACTTGAGCTGGGCATCTTGAACCCGAACTCGAACATCGTCCTCAAGCAGGTCGACATCGCCAAGAGCCTTGTCAAGACTGCCCCGACCCTGTTCAGCACGCTCAACACCAACTCGTTCTCGATCGAACAGATCCCGAACACGAGAAGGGCCAGGATCCTGATCTCGAACCTTGCGAGCGCGGTCAGCGGTCAAATGACCTCGTGCCTGGCGAACAACCTTCCGTTGACGATCGTCCGCGACGGGCAGACCGAGACCCTGGTCGAGCCTGAAGCGACAGTTGACTTTGGGCCGTTCATCCACGGCCATGCGTCGGGCTACTACAGCCACCTTCTGTGGTACATGGTCATGAACGGTTACCAGGCCAAGTCTGCGCCGATCGTGACAGGCAAGACCATCTTTGTGGGTGGCGACAGCTACCTGCCGAGCATGGTGACCACCGGTGTGCCATCGCTTGCCCAGAACGGGCTCATGTACGCCATGGACTCCCGGGTCAGCAGCAACGACCCCCACATGAAGAGCACGACCGCAAGGCCGTGGGTGAACCAGCTTTACCTGCTCGACAACGTGGGAGCGGCGTTTAACTTCAGCGGCGTGTCGGTCGCAGAGGCGGTGCAGTGGCCGGAGTTCAGGGGGATCGAGGAGTTCGACGACTTCCGCGTCCGGTTGCTCCAGGCCAGTCTGAGCGATGCTGGCGTCACAGCGTTTTCCGCCGGTGACGGAGCGATCGCGGCAGAGGGCACGAACAACCTCCACGTGTTCTCCCGGTCTGATTTCGTCGTCGTCGACGCTGGCAGGGTGTCGCGGTTCGACCCGTCCGGGAACCCTCTGTGGTCGACGGACCAGACAACCTACGCAGGTCTGAACGAGCCTATCACGAACGCCCAAAACGTTCGAAAGATGTCTTCGCCGACCCGCATGTACCAGCTTGCCGACCTGAGCTACGTGGTCGTCGACCCGGGCAGCGACGCGATCATCCGTGTCGATGCGGCCGGTCGGGAGATCCGCACGGTCAAGTCGGCGCGGTTGCACCCGGACATGTCGCCCAACGGCATCACTCCCAACGAGCCGCTGCAACTGCGGCGGCCGCAAGACGTGATGTTCTGGTCCACCACCCACACGGCGGCGGAGATCCAGTCACGGTTCCCGTCTGAAGGCGCGTACAGGTCCTACACAGACGAGCGGTGGGACCACTGGCTGGTGGCGGACGCGGGCAACAACCGTGTCGTCGAACTCATCGACCGGTACATGCTGGACGCGCAGGGCAGGGTGACGGGGATCGTTCGGTTCCGGGACCCCCACAACCACGAAGGCGACGGCCTGACCAACGCCTATGGCGTCCTCGTCTGGCACACGCCTGAAGAGCTTTCTGGCAAGAAGTACGCCTACAACTCGCTCGACCGGGCCCGGTTGGCCCTGGGTGCAGGTGGCTCCAAGACGGTGTTCGCTTTCTCGTTCAACAACGTTGAGCCGGGCCTGCGGACGTTTGGTTTGGACAATCCTCTCACCCCTGACGTGGACAACCCGATGGGCTACGGTGGGGTCGTCATCTACGACGGTCCCGCAACCAGGGTGATCACAGAGTTCGATGTTCCTGCGCTACCGGCCAACATCTATGTGGGTGAGAACCCACCAGGGAGCGGCAACTATGCGTTCAACCTCCCGACCGTCCCTGAGCCGGTCAAGACGCTCAAGGTGAGCGGCATCAGGTCCGTGACGATGCGCTATGTGGACGACGGGGCTGGGCCTGAGCTCGCTGTGATGATGTCGCTCGACAGCGGTATCTACGAGGTCAAGTTCAACGGTGGTAGCGGCAGGTGGGAGACCCGATGGATGCTGCCTCGGGAGGCGTACGTCGTGATGAGGCGTCCGCGCACCGCGCTCGCGTTCACAACGGCCGACCTTCGCAACAACGCGAGGAACTTCTATCCGATGCACGCGCGGCGGCTGGACTCAGGCGACGTCCTCATCGTCAACGGGTATAGCGGCACGACATTCGACGGGACGGCCTTCACTGGAGAGGTCGCTCTCGTGGACGGCACGTTCACCACCAACGCTTTGTTGCCGGACGGAAACCCCGGCTACAACATTTTCCGGAGGAACCTGGGCTTTGGAAGCCTGAGCGTCCTCTTTGAGTTGCCGCCGGTGCAAGGCATCCGCGGCATCATTAGTCCAGTGTTTGCGGAGCGGCAATAGCAATGAAGGAGCGAAAAATGAAGTCAGTCGTCAAGGGTGCGGGCAGGCACAGCCTGATCGCGCTCGTCGCCACGAGCCTTGTCCTGGGCTCGGTCGCGGCGGTCGCCCAAGACTATCGTACGTTCAAGGGCACGAATGCGCGTGCGGGTCGCGCGACCGTGCAGACCGGAACCATCGCTCCTGAAACCACTTGGAACAACGCTGGCCGAGGGTTCCTGCGCTGGTGGGACCCGATCTTTGAAGACGGGGCACAGATCGACAACGACGACGTCGGCACGGTGCCGGTGCCTGCACCGGACTGGCTCAACCCGAGCCCGGCCGGCCCGCCGCCGCTGAACATCATCCTTGCCAGCTCCTACCTGCAGACGTCCGTTTTCAACCCACCGTACCGTTTTGCCGTCACTGGCGTGACAGGCGGTAACGAGGGCAACCCCACCGCTGGCGCGACCAGGTCTTACCAGTGGGTCATCGGGGGGCTCACAGCCGGTAACGAGTATGAGATCGAGGTCAACCTGCCGATCGGGCCGACGAACATCAACACTTCCGGCGCGACCGAC
>CAZGER010000267.1:0-3342 GCA_964524565.1 uncultured Chthonomonas sp.
CGTCCTTGTACTTGTAAGTCCCGTTCTCAAAAAACTCCGTCGCCGCCGCATCGATCCCAAGATAAACCTGCGACCCCGCCTCGTAACCGGCCATCGACACAGCCTCCAAAATGTAGTCGAACGCGTCGTCCTGGTTCTCCAGATTCGGCGCGAATCCACCCTCGTCGCCGTATCCCGTGCCAAGGCCCCGTTTCTTCAAAACCGCCTTCAACGAGTGGAAAATCTCGGAACCGCACCGCAAAGCCTCGGAAAACGAGTCGAACCCCACAGGGATCACCATGAACTCCTGAAAGTCCACATTGGAGTCCGCGTGCTGGCCACCGTTCAAGATGTTCAACATCGGCACCGGCAAGGTCTTGGCCGCAACACCGCCCACGTACTTGTAAAGCGGCTGCTCGCAAGACATAGCCGAGGCCTTCGCAACCGCGAGCGACACGCCCAAAATCGCGTTCGCGCCCAAAGAACCCTTGTTGTGCGTCCCGTCAAGCTCGCACATCAGCGCGTCGATCCCCTCCTGGTCGGTCGATTCAAACCCGGCCAGGGCCGGAGCAAGCTTCACGTTCACGTTCTCGACCGCGTTCAACACGCCCTTGCCCCCATAACGCGACTTGTCGCCGTCCCTCAGCTCCACCGCCTCGAACTGGCCCGTGCTCGCCCCGCTCGGGACAGCCGCCCGACCCAGCGAACCGTCCTCCAGCACAACGTCGACCTCAAGCGTCGGATGGCCCCGACTGTCCAAAATCTCCCGGGCACTGATGTCGATAATCTCAGGCATGACCCAACGATTCTACTTTCAAGCAACGGCCCCCAACAGGAACCGATCCCACAGGTACAATCACCCGGCGCATGGCCGGCCGCGAAAGTTACTTCTGGCACAAAATCCACTCGCTCACAGGGATCATCCCCACCGGCTTCTACATGGTCCAGCACCTCACGCTGAACTCCTTCAGCCTGGGCGGCCCTGAAAAGTTCAACGGCGTCATCGGGTTCTTCGAATCCATGCCCAAGCACTTCCTCTTTTTCCTCAAGTTCGGACTCATCTGGCCAGCCCTCATCTTCCACGCCGTCTACGGGATCTTCATCGTCAGCAGGAGCGAGGGCAACTACTCCGAAAAATCGATGAAGTACCGCGAAAACCGCTACTACACCCTCCAGCGCGCGTCCGGCATCTTCGCCTTCCTCTTCCTGGCTTGGCACATGGCCACCACCTCCGTCCTCGGACAAATACAAGGCGTCGCATCGATCGAGTACGAAACATGGGCCAGCAGGCTCGCCGCACCCGGCGGCACCTACCTGATGCTGCTCTTCTACGTCCTTGGTATCGTCGCCTGCTCCTACCACCTCGGCTACGGCATCTGGAACTTCTGTATCCGCTGGGGCATCACCGTCAGCCCGGCCGCACAAAACCGCATGGCCAAGTTCTCCGCCGGAGCCTTCGTCGCCATCGCCTCGATCGGGATCATCGCCCTGGCCGGGTTCTTCAAACCTGTGTTCGAACCGGTCGCCCAAGCGGGTTTCGACCACCCGACGGTCCAGTCCCAACCGATCTCAGACCAGCGCTAACCGCCAGGATAAGCCGGCAACAGAGCAGCCCCGACTGCCCGCAGACAAGGCAGGTTCGCGTCCTTGTCTGAGAGAATCGGCTCACCGACCGGCCACGCGATCCCAATCTCAGGGTCGTCCCAGGCGACACCCGCGTCAAACTCCTTCCGATAACCGGCCGTGCACTTGTAGGTCACCGTCGCTGGCCCCTCCAACACGCAAAACCCGTGTGCGAACCCCTCCGGCACAAACAGGGCCTTCCCTCCCGCCAGGTCTAGCTCGACCCCCGTCCACTTCCCAAACCAAGGCGATCCCGCCCTCACGTCCACCGCAACGTCAAAGATTCTGCCCGAAAGGCACCGGACCAGCTTCCCTTGCGGCTCCGGCCACTGATAGTGCAGCCCCCGAAGCACACCCGCCCCGGAAACGCTCACGTTGTCCTGGACAAACCTCAATGCAGGGTCGAACTCGTCCCGCCACGCCTCCAAAAACTCCCCGCGAAGGTCAGAAAAAACCTGGCTCTCATAAACCACGACCTCCGGCAGGCCCGTCTCGACCGTCCTCACTCCGCCTCACCCGCAAGGCGCAACAGGTACTTGCCGTAACGGTTGCCCGACATCTGGCGACCCAGTTCGGCCAGCTGACTCCGGTCGATCCAACCCATACGGAACGCGATCTCCTCCAGACACGCCACCATCAACCCCTGGCGGTCCTCGACCGCCTGGACAAAGTTCGCCGCCTGCAACATCGACTCCGCCGTCCCCGTGTCCAGCCAGGCGAACCCCCGCCCAAACGTCGTCACGTTTAGCTCCCCCGCCTCCAAATACACCCGGTTCAAGTCCGTGATCTCAAACTCCCCCCTGGCCGACGGCCGAAGCGCCTTCGCCCGCTCGACAACCTGCGAGTCATAAAAATAAAGCCCCGTCACCGCGTAGTCCGACTTCGGCTCCGCCGGCTTCTCATCAAGCGAGACCGCCCGACCGTCCGCCCCAAACGCCACGACACCGTATGAAGACGGGTTCTCCACCCGGTAAGCAAAAACCGTCGCCCCGTGCTCCCGGTCCGCCGCCTCACGCACCAGCCCCGTCAGGTTCTGGCCGTAAAACACGTTGTCGCCGAGCACCAGCGCAGAGTCCGACCCTGCCAAAAACTCCTCGCCGATCACAAACGCCTGCGCCAACCCCCTCGGCTCCGGCTGGACCGCGTACTCGATCCTGATCCCGAACTGGGAACCGTCTCCCAGCAAGCGGACAAAACTCGGCCCGTCCTCCGGCGTCGTGATCACAAGCACCTCCCGGATCCCCGCAAGCATCAGGACAGAGAGCGGGTAATAGACCATCGGCTTGCTATAAACGGGGATCAACTGCTTGCTCACCCCCCGCGTGACCGGGTGCAACCGGGACCCGCTCCCGCCCGCCAAAACGATCCCTTTACGGGCCAACCGCCGCCTCCCCATAATGCTCGTCGATCCACCGCAGATAGCTCCCGCTCGTCACCGATGCCACCCACTCCTGGTTCTCAAAGTACCATCCCACCGTTTGGTCAAGTCCCGACTCAAAACTCACCGAAGGCTCCCAGCCCAGCTCCGACCGGACCTTGGAAATGTCGATCGCGTACCTAAAATCGTGCCCCGGACGGTCCGTCACATAAGTGACCAACCCCTCCACATCGCCCACCGGACAACCCCTCCGCCGCGCGACGCTCGCACAGATCCCCCTCACAACGTCCATGTTCGACCTCTCGCTCTCCCCGCCGATACAATAGGTCTCCCCGACCCTCCCACGCTCCGCCACCGCCCAC
>CAZGER010000268.1:0-3341 GCA_964524565.1 uncultured Chthonomonas sp.
GACCGCACCCCACATCCAGCAAGCGGTCTCGTGTGCCTTCAGCCTGGCGATCAGCAGGTCTTCAGTCCCCGGGTCGAGCCCGCCCTTCTCAAGGGCCGAGCGCACGGTGTCCGCCACCGTCTTGTGCGACCGGGCCAGAGCAGAAACCATGTCCTTGCCAGTCAGCCCGTTTGCCTCAGCCAGACCGGTCCGTTGGGCAAACGCCTTCAGGCTCGCTGGCGCGGGAGCGCCGATCGAGCGGATCCGCTCCGCGATCTCGTCCACCGCCAAAAACAGGGACTCGTAGTCCACCTGCGTCCGCTCGTGGATCTCAAAAAAGTCGCCTCCAGCAAAGTTCCAATGGACGCCCTGGGTCTGGATCATCAGGGCAACCGTGTCACTCAGAAGTTGTTCAAGGGCCGTCACCGAAACAGGGTTTGCCATCGTCTAAAGTCCTAAAGGTTCCAGACGCCGAAGGGCCGGTAAATGACGCTCGGGCCCAGAACCCCGCATACCTAAAACGAGTAGACATATGGTAACGTCCCCCCAATGATCGCCCGTCTTCGTGGGACAGTCTTGGAGGCGTCGGCTTCCCGACTCGTCATCGACTGCAACGGGGTCGGGTACGAGGTCAACGTGCCGGAGTCCGTCGCGGCCGAGCTCGGCACCGAAGGCACAGAGGCCAGCCTCTTCACACGCGAGGTCGTCCGCGAGGACGACCACAGTCTCTACGGGTTCAAATCCGCCGCCCAACGAAGGCTGTTCGACCTCCTCCGAGAGGTCAAAGGGTGCGGCTCCCGCACCAGCCTTTCGGTCATCGGACACCTCGGCGAGCAAACCGCGGTCGAATCCATCGCCACCGCAAACGTCACGACCCTCATCAAGGTCCCCGGGGTTGGCCAGCGCCTGGCAGACCGCATCGTCGTCGAACTCCGCGACAAGGTCACAGAGCTCCAGGTCTCCGACCGCGTCGGCCTGGCCCTCGTCTCCCAGCGTGCGTCCAACAAGCCGGACTCCGACGTCGTCGCCGCCCTCATCGTCCTGGGGTACCGCCGCCCAGAGGCGGAAGAAGCCGCAGAAGCGGCCAAGCAGGACAGTGACGATGTCCAGGCCCAGATCAGGCACGCCCTCAAGAGGCTCTCTTCATGAAAAAGGCTGAAGAGCTGGACCCGCGACACCTATCGGGTGAGGACGAGGTCACGCTCCGACCCAAAAAACTGGCCGAGTTTATTGGACAGGAAAAGATCAAGTCCAACCTCGGCGTCTTTCTCACCGCCGCCCTCCAAAGGGCAGAGTCGCTGGACCACGTCCTGCTCTACGGACCCCCCGGCCTGGGAAAAACGACCCTCGCCCACATCATCGCCACTGAGATGGGGTCGATGCTCCACGTCACCAGCGGCCCGAACATCGTGCGCCCCGGCGACCTCGTGGGAGTCCTGACAAACCTGGAAGAGGGCAGCGTCCTGTTTATCGACGAGATCCACCGGCTCCCCCGCCAGGTCGAGGAGATCCTGTACCCGGCCATGGAGGACCGCAAGGTCGATATCATGATCGGCCAGGGACCGGCCGCCCGCTCCATCCGCATGGACGTGCCGTCGTTCACGGTCATCGGCGCGACAACAAGGCAGGGCCTCCTCACCGGGCCGCTCCGGGACAGGTTCGGGATCGTCCTCAACTTCTCGTTTTACGAGCAAGACGCCCTCTTCCAGATCGTCCGCAGGTCGGCAGGCATCCTCGGGATCGAACTCACCACCGACGGAGGCACGGAGATCGCCCGAAGATCGCGCGGCACCCCCAGGATCGCCAACCGGCTCCTGCGCCGCGTCAGGGACTTTGCCCAGGTGGACGGACTGGCATCGATCGGGCAGCCGATCGCGGAAAAAGCCCTCCACGAACTCGAGATCGACCACCTCGGCCTCGACAAGGTCGACCGCGCCGTCCTCGAGACCGTCATCAAAAAGCACGGCGGGGGCCCGGTCGGGCTCGAAACGATCGCCGCTTCCATTGGCGAGGACTCAGGAACGATCGAGGACGTCTGCGAACCCTTCCTCCTCCAGTGCGGGCTCCTGGCCAGGACACCGCGCGGCAGGACAGCCACCGAGGGCGCGTACCGGCACCTGGGTGTCACCGTGCCCAAACGCGGATCGCTCGACCTATGAGGCCGGCTGGTCGGTCCTGAACTTCTGGATGATCTCGATCGCCCGGTCGCGGCTCGACCAACCCTTGATCTCGACGCTCTTGCGCTCCAGCTGCTTGTAGACCTCAAAAAAGTGGAAGATCTCGTCCAGCGTGTGGTTGTGCAGCTCCTCCAGCTTCGTCCGGTTGCTAAAGCGCGGGTCCCGGCTGGCGACGCAAAGCAGCTTTTCGTCCGGCTGCCCACCGTCCACCATCTCCAGCACACCGATCGGCTTTGCCTCCACCACGACCCCTGGGTACGTGCCGTGCATCACCAGCACCAGAGCGTCCACCGGGTCGCCGTCCAGATAGTGCGTCTGGGGAATGAACCCGTAGTCCCACGGATAGAACAGGGGCGAGTACAGCACCCGGTCCAGCTTCATGACCCCGGTCTCCGGGTCGAACTCGTACTTGTTCGAGCTCCCTTTCGGGATCTCGACGATCACGTTGACCTCGTCCGGAGCGTTGGGACCGATCGGCACGTTAAGAAGGCTCATGCGCCATCGATACTACCGGCCCGAGTCCAGGGGCCCAAACCGGCTCAACCCTTGCCAGACTGCGACTTGTGCTTCCAGCGCCGGTAGATCGGCACAAAGAACATGTACCCACCAGTCACAGAAAGTGTGAATAGTCCCGCCGCAACATAGGGCAACACCCAGTGCCGGGCCGGCTCGGTAAAGAACGACAGGTCGTGGATGTCCTCAAAGAACTGGTCCGCCCGCTTGCCGACGCTCACGACCTTCCCAGACTCGCCATCGACCTGCACCTCGTGGTAGCCCTTCGCCGAAGTGACCTTGTACACGTTTTTGGAATAGTGCAGCTCGATCCGGTCGACATCGTCTGGCGAGGCAAGCTCCGGGATGCCCTGGGCGAATGCCGCCTCTAACGCCGTCCCCACACTCACCGACGGGCCGATACCGGTCATCTCGCCGCCCTTTTGCGTCGCCGGACGGATCCAGTCAAGGTTCGACTTCAGGGCCAAAAAGAAACCCGTGAGCGAGATCAGTGCAAGGAACAGACAACAGACCAGTCCAAACCACTTATGGATCCATCGCAGATTGTGGTACATGCCTACCTCCCGGCCTCCTCAGCCAACCGGATCAGCAGGTGGGCGTAGATCCTCGACATCTTGAACAGGTGCTCCACCTTCATCCGCTCGTCGGTCTCATGGGCGGGGCCGTCCCCCT
>CAZGER010000269.1:0-1863 GCA_964524565.1 uncultured Chthonomonas sp.
TGGTCGAAGACGTAGCAGGTGCCTTGCCAGGTCGAGTCGGAGGGCTCGGTTTGCTCCAGATAGTTGAGGATGCCGCCGCTGAGGTGGAAGACGTTCTTGTAGCCACGGGCGAGGAGCAGGGAAGTCGCCTTTTCGCAGCGGATGCCGCCGGTGCAGAACATGGCGATGGTGGCTTGTTTGTCGGTGAGGTTTGCCTCTGCCCAGTCTGGGAACTGTCGGAAGTCGTCGGTGCCGGGGTCGATGGCGTCGCGGAAGGTGCCGTGCTCGATCTCGTAGTTGTTGCGGACGTCGACGAGGGTGACTGACGGGTCGTTGACGAAGGCGTTCCAGTCTTTTGGATCGACGTACTCGCCGACGAGGGCGGTCGGGTCAGTCTCGGGATGGCCGATCGTGACGATCTCTCTTTTGAGCCTGATTTTGAGGCGGTCGAAGGGGTGGTCGGGGCATTGCGACCGCTTGACGGTGATCGGCCCGGGAGGGAGAAGGTCGGTGACTGCGGCGATGAAGGCTTCGAGGCTTTCATGTTCGGCGGAGACGGTTCCGTTGACGCCCTCGCTGGCAATGAGGAGGGAGCCTTTGACCCCGAGGCGGGTGCCGGCTTCGAAGAGGGGGCCCTTGAGGGACTCGTGGGAGTGCAGGGGCACGAACCGGTAGAAGGCTGCCACGGAGACCATCGTTCCAAGGTACCTGGAAAAGTCGCGCCGCCCCTTGTGGGGGGCGGCGCAGTGGGTCGGTTTGGGGTTTAGGCCCGTCGTTTGCGGCGTATGAAGCCGGCGCCTGCGAGGGCCAGGAGGGTGAGGCTCGCTGGTTCGGGGACGGCTTCGATGTCGATGTAGTTGGTCCCGTACAGGATGTCCCACTGCCCGTCGCCGGTGACGGAGTCGAAGAACCCTGTCCTGGTGCCGGTGAAGGTGAGGACCCTGAAGGTCTGTCCGAGGGTCGGCGTGAAGCTCCCCAGGAGGTCGACCTGGATCGTGCCACCGGCGAGCGTGAGGTTGCCGTCGATGGCGAGTTTGTCGTAGCTTGACCCGCTGGCGATCTCGGTGAAGACCGAGCCAGTGACCGTGTTGTTGACGTTGCCATCGACCGTCAGGGTGCCGACGGAGTTGCCTCCGGTGAGGGTTCCGCGGTTGGTGAGGGTAATGGCGTTCATGTTGAGCGTCCCGACGCCGTGGATGGTGCCACCGACGCCGTTTTCGAAGGTGTCGCCGCTGACGTTGAGCTGGGAGTCGATGCGGACGTCACCGTTGTTCTCGTGGTCGCTGCCGGTGATCCCGAGGCTGGTCGTGGTGAGGACCTCGACAGAGCCTCCCTGGTTGTCGAGGCTGAAGTTGAGCTTTCGGGCCCCTCCGCTGCCTGCGACGGTGCGGACCATCCCTCCCGTCAAGTTGACGAGACTGCCGGACACGGTGGCGTCCCAGGCGAGCTCTTGGGCGGTGAGGATGATCGTCCCCGCGTTCTCGGCGCTGAGGGACGAGAGGACGGCCGATCCGCCGACGTTCGAACCCCTGGCTTCGACGGTGGCACCTGCGTTGACTCTTCCGGTAAGGGTCGAGGCGGCCATTGTCTGGACGGTGCCGGTGAAGGTCGATCCGGTGAGGAACATCAGGTCCGACTGTCGGTTGATGATGGTTCCGGTGCTGGAGCCAGCCTTGAGTTGGAGGTCTCCGTTGAGGACGGTGAGGGCTCCACTGCCGGTGTGGGCGCCACCGTTCATGAGGAGGGTGCCGCTGTCGGCGGTCAGTCCTGTGAGGGTGACGAGCTGTCCGTTGTTGGTGAAGTGGCCCCGGATGAACCTGGTTCCGCCGGTTCCGAGGACGGTCCGGAAGATCGAGTTGTTGACCATTGTGCCATCGAACGTCG
>CAZGER010000269.1:1873-3333 GCA_964524565.1 uncultured Chthonomonas sp.
TGCGGTCGATGACCCCGTTGTTGGTGACGGTGCCGACGCCAGTTGCCGTGGCCGATCCGCCGATGTTGGTGCCGGTAACGCGGACTGTCGAGCCCGAGTTGACGGTGCCGAGCAGGTCACCGGTACCGAGGAAGTCAATGGCGCTGGCCGCTGTCGAGGCTGCGCCGAAGTCGAGGTCCGAGTTGAAGACGGAGACCGTACCAAAGGTCGTTCCGCCGTACATGTTGAGGCGACCGTTCGTGATCCTGAACTCCTTTTCGATGCCGTCGAGGGTGCCGAAGTTGTTGAGGATGCCGTCCATCACGCGGTTTCCGCCCGAGCCTGTCTTCATCCTGAGGCCGCCGCCAGCCAGGTTGGTGAAACCTGCTCCGAAGTGGAGAGTGGCGTCCCAGGCGTTGTCGACGGCGTCGAGATAGATGTTCCCGGCGTTGGAGGCCCCTTGGACGTTGAGGACGGCGGACCCTCCCGCGTTGGACCCCTTGACGTGGACCCCAATCCCGTTGTTGACGGTGCCGGTGAGTCCGACGGTCGAGCGGGTCTGGATGGCCCCGGTGGCGGTCGATCCGGCGAGGAAGTTGAGGAGTCCGCCTTTGACGCGGAAGTCGGTGGTCGAGCTGCCCCCGGTCACGTTGGTGGTGCCGGAGACGATATCGAAGCCCCCGGCGCCGCCGACCGATCCTGCGAGCATGTTGAAGACCGAGCCTGCGCCCATCGTTGTGGCGGCCTGGGCGGAGAACGCGCCGGAGTTGTTGATCGTGCCGTTGAAGGTGCGGAGGCCGCCAGTGCCGACGACGGTGCGGATCTCACCCCCTGCGAGGTTGTTGATTGTGCCGTTGGCGGTGACGTTCCATGCCAGGCCGGTGGAATCGAGCCAGAGATCGCCGCCGTTGTCGATCGTCGTGAAGTTGAAGACCGACGACCCGGCGGTGGTGGTTCCGAGGAGCCTGACCCACCCTAGTGGGTTCGTGTTGTCGATGTGGCTGCTGAAGGAGTTTGTGCCCTCGATCTGGAGGATGCCTGAGCTGCCCAGGGTGAAGGTCGTACCGGTGAGGGTGGAGTTTCGGAACAGGGCGGTGCCCATCGATTGGGTCCACTGGTCGATGTTGTGGTTTCTGCCGACGGACGTGATTGTCTGGATGAGCGAGCCGTAGGTGAGGCTTGCCAGGGTGACGTTCATGTCCATCGTGATGGTGGCGTTGGGTTGTCCGACGACGGCTGTGACTCCCGCGCCGTTGGGAACCCCTGTCGGGGTCCATTTGGTCGGGTCGCTCCAGTTTCCGCCGACGTTTGTCAGCCACGAGTACTGGGCGAAGGCCGGTGATGCGATGGCTGCCAATGCAGCCGCGATGATTGTGCGATGCTTCATGCGCTCCTCTTCTGGTTTGTGAACCTGGCCCCGGCAAACCCGGGGAACAAATCGATGGTATCGGCGGGGGTGTCACAAAACCGTCACAGGGTTT
>CAZGER010000270.1:0-3313 GCA_964524565.1 uncultured Chthonomonas sp.
GAGAAGGGACCCCTCGTACCAGAACCCGGCCTGGGCGAGGGAGGCAGAGAGGCGGGGGAGGGTCGGGAGCTCGAGACGCAGGTGGGCGAGGAGCCTGGGCCATGCTGAGGCAGGGGCCTCACCACTGCCGGGGCCGCCCCGCAGGTAGAGCGCGGCCAGTGCGACCGCGCAGGGATGCCACTCTCCCTTGGACATCGTGGAGATGTTACCTGGGCCTGTATAATCGGACCGCCCCGATGTTCAAGCACACGAAGCAGACCGTTGACCGAATCCGCCAGTTTTGCGACCACCAGCTCCGAGAGAACCTTGTCCCGCGGACGATCCCGCTGGCGACGCGGCTGCTGGTCGAGTCGTGCGAGAGCGAGGCAGTGGCGAGGGCGAAGCCGGGCTGGTCGGAGATCGAGCGCGGGCAGAAGTGGGGCCCTGCCTACCAGGAGGGCTGGTACTGGGTGAGCGGCAAGGTTCCTGCGGGGTGGGGGACCCCGGTGCTGATGTACGGGCCGTGCGAGATCAAGTGGGAGTCTTGGGGGCAGGTCGAAGGGACTGTCTGGACAGGTGGACGGCAGGTGGGGGGGCTCGACTTTGGCCACCCGTACCACCGGCTGGGTGAAGACAGGGTGATCGACCTGACGGTGCAGACCTATGCCCACAACGCCGAGGTGACCGTCCACAGGCCGGAGAAGCCCAGGACGGGAGAGCCGGAGGAGTTCAAGGGGTTCTTCCTGGGTGAGCTCGACGAGGACCTGTTGCAGCTGTTTTGGGACTTTGAGTTTGCTTTGAACCTGCTGGAGACCTTGCCGGAGGAGGACCCTGCCCACAGTGTGTACCTGCGGGCTTTGAACGAGGTGTGCAACCGGTTCGTGGCGGGGGACAAGAAGAGCCTGACGGCGTGTCGGAGGACTATCAAGGCGGCGGGCGACGAGCTGGCTTGCGAGATGAGGCACACGGTGGTGCCGGTCGGTCACGCCCATTTGGACACGGCTTGGCTCTGGCCCCTTTCGGTGACGAGGCTGAAGATGGCGCACACGACGGCGATCCAGCTTTCATTGGCGGAGAGCTATCCGGAGCACGTTTTTGCCCACAGTCAGGCGAGCCAGTACGAGTGGCTGGAGACCGAGCACACGGACCTTTTTGACCGGGTGAGGGCGGCGACGAAGAGGGGCCAGTGGGAGCCTGTCGGTTCGATGTGGGTGGAGGCGGACTGCAACCTGACGGGCGGGGAGAGCCTGGTCCGGCAGTTCCTTTATGGCCGGAGGTACTTCCGGCAGAAGTTCGGGGTGACGACGGAGGACATGTGGCTGCCGGACGTGTTTGGTTATTCGGCTGCGCTGCCGCAGATCTTGGACAAGTTCGGGATCAAGTCGTTTTTGACCCAGAAGATGAGTTGGAACCAGACGAACAAGATCCCGCACAACACCTTTTGGTGGAAAGGGATCGACGGGTCGGTGGTCTGGACGCACTTTCCACCGGGGGACACCTATATCGCCGACTGCACTCCCAAGCTGCTGACGCAGAGCGTGAAGAACCACAGGGACAAGGGCCGGTCGGACATGTCGTTGATGCTGTACGGGTTTGGCGACGGGGGCGGGGGCCCGACGGAGTGGCACCTGGAGCGTTTGCGGCGGGCGCGGGTCGCGCCGTGCCTTCCGGCGATCGAGAGCAAGCGCAAGGCGAGGGACTTTTTCGCCAAGGCGCGGGAATCGAGCAGGGATTTGATGACCTGGTCGGGCGAGCTTTATTTTGAGTACCACAGGGGGACTTACACGAGCCAGGCGGCGAACAAGCGGGACAACCGCGTTTGTGAGTTTTTGCTGCGGGACGCGGAGTGGCTGCACAGTTTTCGTCCCGACTTTGATACCGGGTATCCGGCGGAAGAACTGGAGCGGCTTTGGAAGGTCGTGTTGCTCAACCAGTTCCACGACATCATTCCTGGGTCTTCGGTGCGGGAGGTTTACACCGACAGTGCGAGCGACTACGCGGGGGTAGCCAAGGACGGTGAGAAGCTGGTCACGGAGGCGGTGCGGAGGATGTCGGCGCATTTGGACACGAGGGGGATGTCTGCGCCGTTTGCCCTGTTCCACAACGCTGAGGCGGGGGCGGAGGTCTCGTTTGCTGTGCCCCAGGGCAAGCCGCCGAAATCGTTGGTGTGCTGCGGGGAGCGTCTGCCTGTGCAGGTCGTCGAGGACGCGGACGGCAAGCGGGTGCTTGCTCCGATGCCGGTCTCAGCCAGGGGGACGGTGACGGTCTGCGACCTGGGGCACCAGAGTCCGGACTACGTGCCCCGGTTGAAGGCTGGGGCCCGGAAGCTGGAGAGCGACGAGTGGGTCGTCCGGTTTGACGGGCACGGGAACATCACGAGCGTCCAGACGTTGGACGACGAGCCGATCGAGTTTATCCGGCCTGGGCAACTGGCGAACCTGTTCCAGGTTTTGGACGACCGTCCGCTGTTTTGGGACGCTTGGGACACGGAGCTCTACGCCCAGGAGACGGCGGTTTCTTTGGTGAAGAGCGAGTCGTTCGAGGTTGTCGAGGCGGGGCCGGTGCGGGCGGCGGTGGAGTTTGTGAAGAGGTTTGGTTCGAGCACGGTCCGGCAGAGGATCAGTCTGGGGCCGACGCCGGGGATCCGTTTCGACACATGGGTGGACTGGCGGGAGTCGCACAAGTTTTTGAAGGTGGCTTTTCCTTTGAACGTGAACAGTTCGCGCTCGACGGCGGAGATCCAGTTCGGGCATGTGGAGCGCTCGACGCACCGCAACACGAGTTGGGACCAGGCCAGGTTTGAGACGTGCTGCCAGAAGTGGGTGGACATGAGCGAGGGGGGCCACGGGGCGGCGCTGATCAACACGGGCAAGTACGGTCACGACATCTTTGAGAACGTCGTGCGGCTTTCTTTGCTGCGTTCGCCCAAGGCGCCGGACCCGACGTGCGACATGGGTCTGCACCGGTTCACCTACACTTTGTTGCCGCACTTTGACCAGATCCAGCACAGCGACGTTGTGGCGGCCGCCTACGCCTTGAACGCGAGGACGTGGGTTGTTCCGGCAAAGGCGGGGCAGGCGGGGGTGAGCGAGATGCCGGTCCTTGCGAGCGTGGACACGAGGAGCGTCGTCGTGGAGGCGGTGAAGAAGGCGGAGGACTCCAACCACCGGATCGTGCGGATGTACGAGTGCCACAACACGAGGGGGACATCGCGGTTGACGATGGCGGTGCCGGTGAAGCGGGCCTGGCTTTGCGACTTGAACGAAACCAGGTTGGCCGAACTTGAGGTGATGGACGGGTCTGTCGTGTTCGGTTACCGGCCGTTTGAGATTTT
>CAZGER010000271.1:0-818 GCA_964524565.1 uncultured Chthonomonas sp.
GGACCGACGTCGAGGCGTTTTGGCCAGACCGGCAGGCACCGTCAATGCCTGCGAACGACGCCAACTCGCCAGCAATGTGCAGACCCGGCTCCGGCGACACGTCCGGGCGCGCCTCGACAAACCCGACACCCATCGAAACCTGCGCTGCTGGGACGCGGTCGACGCGGAGAGGGTGCCAAGCCTCAACCCCTGCCTTGGGGAACCAGGTTCCCAGTTCGTACCGGACGTCCCGCGCGAACACGACGTCTGACGTCTTCGGCTCGCCGACAACCGTCGCGACGACGAGGTGCCGACCACGCGGAGCCCGTCCCGGAGCGATGCCGGAGAGGCACGCCACATGGCTCACTTGCCCCAGCCCCGACCCGTTCAGAACCACGACGGCGTCGGGAACAGGGTTGGAATCGGTCGAGAAGTGCACCGTCGCGCAGCTTTTTCCGGGCATCGCCGACCCTGTGCCGGTCAGGGCGGCGGTGGTTGCCGCGCCGCAGGCCACGACCACATCGTCCGCCTTGATCGTCGCGCCGCTGGCGGTTTTCACGCCAGTCACCCGCCCGTTCGACCTCATGAGCGAGACGACCTTGGTGTCCAGCTTGACCTTGGCACCGGTCAGGCCAGACTCGACCTGCCGCGTGATCTCACCGATCCCCCGGGCCGGCACCGTGACCCTCCCCAGGTCGTACATGCGCCAGAAGTGGCAAAAGATCCGGCAGGACTCGTGGAGCCCGGAATGAAGGAAAACGGACGAGGCGAACGGACGGAAAAACCGGTCGAGGGCCTTTTCGCTGACCCCCCGCTGGCGCAGAAAGTCTTCGGTCGTT
>CAZGER010000271.1:828-3288 GCA_964524565.1 uncultured Chthonomonas sp.
TTTGTCCTCCATCGCCCACATGTCGCTTGGGCGGATGTGCTTGAGGTCGTTTGACAGCTGGCCGATCGCGACAAAGTCAGAAAGCGAGAGCCAGCGCCCGAAAACTGTCTCGATCAGGTTTTCTTTGTGGAGCTCGCGCAACCTTTTGCCGTCGAAGACCAAGCAGCCAGGCTGGAACGCGCGCAAGTCCAAAGCCGACTCGTTGAGCTCCAGGCTCGCGCTCGGGTATGCGTCCAGATAGACCTGGAAGCCAAGGTCGAGCAGGAACCCGTCGACTTCGTCGCTGACGACGCGGCCACCGAGCCGTGAGGAGGCTTCCAGCAGCGTCACCTGTCTGCCAGCCTGCTGGAGGCGACGCGCAGTGACAAGGCCGGACAAACCCCCGCCAACGACCAGGACAGTGCTCATATGCTTCCCGTTTTACCTGGCATGGCCGAACCTGTGGCGAGCCCGGTGCGGCCACAAAAAACACGCCCCCGCCGGTTGGGCGAGGGCGTGCAGACGGTGCGACAGGTGGGCGCTTACCGTTTGACGAACTGGAATCCGCGTCGGGCTTTCTTGCGACCGTACTTCTTGCGCTCTTTGATGCGCGCGTCCCGGGTCAAAAAGCCGCCTGCGCGGAGCTCTTTACGAAGGTTTTCATCGCGCGAGACCAATGCACGGGAGATCCCAAGCTTGACCGCACCGGCCTGGCCGACGACACCGCCGCCCTTAACCATCGCCTTCACGTCGTACTTGCCGTCGATATCGAGGGCGACCAGCGGACTGCGGACCAGGATCTCAAGGACCGGCCGGCACAGATAGGACTTGAACTCCCTGCCGTTGATCGTGATGTTCCCTTCACCGGGATGGACCCACACACGGGCAACGGCGCTCTTTCTACGGCCAGTGCCGTAGCTCAAATTCGGGTCGGATTGCTTCCTCATTAGTCCTTGGTCACCTTCAGGGGCTCTGGATTCTGTGCGCCGTGCGGGTGCTCCGCCCCGGCGTAGACCTTCAGCTTCTTCACGATCTGTCGGCCCAGTTTGCCTTTCGGCAGCATGCCCCAAACTGTCTTTTCAACGAGCCGCACAGGATCCTTTGCCAGGAGGTCCTCTTTGCTCACGTTGCGGATGCCTCCCGGCCAGCCAGTGTGCCAGTACAGCAGTTCCTTGCCCTTGCCGCCAGAAAGGGCGACCTGGGAAGCGTTGACCACGATCACGTGGTCTCCCCCGTCGACATGGTAGGCGAAAGATGGTTTGTGCTTGCCCCTGAGCACCTGTGCGACCTGCGCCGCCAGGCGACCAACGGACAGGCCCGCGGCGTCAACCACGTACCATTTCCGCTCCACCGTCTCCGGTGTCGGTGTTGTCGTTCTATTCATCCTGTCTTTCCGTCTTGTCCTTCCGGGTTGTCCCGAAAGCGAAACTGTTTGTCTGAAGGGTGCCTTCCGTAGCTGACTTTCATCAGTGTCAGGCCGTTTGCTGGCAAGTGGGGAGGAAACTTGATCTCGTTCTTCGGTCGCCTCACCAGGAGTTCTTCGATCGACTCTGCGTCACGTTTTCCAAGCCCAATCTCGACCAGTGTCCCTGCGATCCGCCGCATCATCCCGCGGACAAAGCTCGAACCAGTCACCATCAACTCGACCTCGTCGCCTTTTTTCGCCACGGTCGCTTTGTAGAGCGTCCTGGTCGTCGGTTCGACCTCATCGAGCATGGTCGAAAGGGCGAGAAAGTCGTGCTCCCCAACAAACCTCTGCGCGGCTGCGTCCATTGCTTGCACATCCAGCTCCTTGCCGATCCAGTGCGAGTACCTGTCGCGGAACGGGTTCCTTGCCCCGACCCCGATCCTGTACCGGTAAGTCCGGGAGACTGCCCAGAACCTGCTGTGGAAGCCGGGTTGCGCCACCACCGCGGACACCACCGACAGGTCTCCTGGCAGAACCTTGTTGACGACCCGAGGGATCTTCTCCGGCGGGATCGGCCAAGTGGCGTCAAAGTGGCAGACCTGGCCCAGCGCATGGGCACCACTGTCCGTGCGGCTTGCTCCTGTGATCTCGATTTCTTCGCCCGAGACCTCGCGAATCCCTTCTGTCAATGTGCCCAGGACACTCCTGTGCCCTGTCTGTGGCGCCCAGCCACAAAAGTCATGGCCGTCGTAAGCGACGACCAACTTAAACCTTTTAGTCGACAAGCTCCAAAACGGCCATCGGAGCGGCGTCGCCCCGCCTGGACGCAGTGCGGGTCAGCCGTGTGTAGCCACCGTTGCGGTCCTTGTACCGAGGTGCGATGTTGTCAAACAGGTGTTTGACCAACGTTTCGCCGTTGAGAAGGCTCCGCTCCCTGAGGATCTCGAGCTTTTCGGCCTCGGTTTTGCCGAGTGCGCCCTTGGGCAAGGGCGAGCTTGAGCTGTGGCCGACCAAGATCTTTCGGGCTTCCCTTCGCGACTGCAGGGTGTCCTTTTTGCCAAGGGTGATGAGCC
>CAZGER010000272.1:0-3284 GCA_964524565.1 uncultured Chthonomonas sp.
AGACGTCGTCGTAGGCTCCCAAAAGCTCTCTGAGCCTGTTCGCGTCCTGGATGTGCTCACGGTCCGTGACAAAAGGCATCACGCGGCTCAGACTCTCCTGAACGTTGATCGGCGGATAATGCCCCCGGCTCGTCAGCTTGCGGTCCAAAACGATGTGCCCGTCCAAGATCGACCTGGCAGCGTCAGCGATCGGCTCGTTTGTGTCGTCACCCTCCACCAACACTGTGTAGATCGCTGTCATCGCCCCGTGCGGCCCGCACCCGGCCCGCTCCATCAGCTTGGGCAGCAGGGCAAAAACGCTGGGCGTGTAACCCTTCGTGCTCGGTGGCTCACCGATCGCAAGCCCGACTTCCCTTTGCGCCATCGCGAACCTGGTCACAGAGTCCATCATCAGCAGCACGCTCTTCCCCTGGTCACGGAAGTACTCCGCGACGGCCGTCGCCGTCATCGCCGCCTTGATCCTCAGCAACGCTGGCTCGTCAGAGGTCGCACAGACCACGACAGACTTGGCAAGGCCCTCCTCACCAAGGTCGTTCGTGATGAACTCGCGGACTTCCCTGCCCCGCTCGCCCACAAGGGCGATCACGTTCACATCCGCGTTCCCGTTCCTAGCGATCATGCCGAGCAGGGTGCTCTTGCCGACCCCAGACCCAGCGAAAATCCCGACCCTCTGGCCGACCCCCGTGGTCATGCAAGAATCGATCGCCCGGACACCGGTCTCAAACGGATCGGCGATCAGCTTCCGCTGCATAGCGTTCGGTGGCGCTGCGATGCTCGGGTATGTCCCGTGGACACCAAGCGGGCCAAAACCGTCGATAGGCCTGCCAAGGGCGTCGATCGTCCGTCCCAAGAGACCCGTGCCGACAGGCACACCCAGGCAGGTTCCCGTGGCCCTCACCAGGCTCCCGACCTTGACCCCCTGGAGGTCCCCGAGCGGCATCATCAGAACGCGTCCAGCCCGAAAGCCGACAACCTCGCAAGAGATCGGATCGCTCCCTTCCTCAGCCACGACCTGGCACACGTCGCCGATCCTCGCCGACGGGCCGACAGACTCGATCACAAGGCCGACCACCTCGGCGACCTTGCCTAAAACCTCATAGCGGCGAACCTTGTCGATCGCGCGCCCGACACCAGCAAACGTGGGAGCCGTCATGCCGCGCTCCTCACGTGGCTAGCGATCCTCTCTAGGTAAGACTCGATCCTGCCGTCGATCACACCGTCCTCCGAGTCCACGATGCAGCCCGCTCCGACCGTAGAATCGCTTACGACCTCGACGTTCCGGACATGGGCCAGCTCTTGCATGATCTCGGCCCTGTGCGATTCCAGGATCGCCGCCTCGCTCGGGTTCACGCGGATCCTCACCCTCGTGCCGTCCATGACCTCGGCCAAGACCTTTTTTGCGATAGCGACGACCGAGTCTTTGTTGACCTCGATCACGTCCATGACGGCCCGCCTCGCGATCTCGACCGCCAGCACCGCCAGCTGGTCTTCTGCCTGGTTGCGCCAGTCCTCTACAGACTCCTCGGCGTTCAGGCCGAGCGCGCGCATGGCAGTGGCAAACGACTCGATCTCCTTGCTGTGAGCCTCCATCACCTTGGACTGGCCCGTCTCCAAACCGGCTTCCAGCCCCTTCGCCTCGCCTTGCGAGAACCCGGCGGCGTAGCCAGTCAGATAGCCCTGCTCGCTGGCATCGTCAAACCGCTTCTCCATCTCTGCCCTGTGCCCCCGGAGCGCAGGACTCGACATCTGCACCTCGTGGACACTCCGGAGCTTCTCGACAAAGGTGCCGAACGCCCCAGCGCCAGAAACGATGTTCCTAGACGAGGACATCCTCTTCGTCCCTTGAAATCTGGATCTCGCCCGACTCTTCCAACCGGCGGATCGAGGCCACGATCTTCTGCTGGGCCTCTTCCACCTGTTTGAGCTTGACCGGGCCCATGAACTCCATGTCCTCTTTGAGCATGCCAACGGCACGCTCGGACATGTTCGTGTAGATCTTCTCTTGGACCTCCGGCTTCACACCCTTGAGCGCGGTCGCAAGCTCCTTCATGTCGACCTCTTTCAGCACCGCCTGGATCGCGCGGTCGTCCAGCATGACGATGTCCTCGAACACGAACATCATGTTCTTCACCTCGTCCGCCAGCTCCGGGTTCGTCTCGCTCAGGCTGTCCAAGATGACGCGCTCGGTCTGTCGGTCCACGCGGCTGAGCAGGTCGACCAGCGCCTTCGGGCCGCCAGCCTTGGTCATCTCGGTGTTGATCACGTTTGAGACCTTCTTCTCCAGCACCGCCTCGACGTTGCGGATCACCTCAGGTGGGGTCCGGTCCATCGCCGCGATCCTCTCGGCCACGTCGGCCCGCAGCTCAGTGTTGAGCTTGCCGAGGATCAGGGCGGCCTGAGCCGGGTTCATGTAGGCCAGGATCAAAGCGATCGTTTGAGGATGCTCGTCCTGGATAAAGCTCAATAGCTGCTGGGGGTCCGCCCGCTTGAGGAACTCGAACGGCACGACCTGCATCGCGTTGACGATCCTGCCGACCATGTCGTTCGCCGCGTCCTCGCCAAACGCCGCGATCAATGTCCGCTTGGCGTTGTCGATGCCTCCCTCTGCGATAAAGTCCGAGGCCGTCACCATCTCATGGAACTCGTCCACAACACGCGCCTTGACCTCTGGGGTCACCCGTTCCATCCTGGCTATCTCAAGTGAGAGTGCCTCCACCTGGTCTTGTGACAGGTGCTGAACGACGCCAGAGGCGAACTCTGGGCCCATGACGGCAAGAATGATCGCCGCCTTGCGCTTTGGGGTCAACTGGCCAGACTTCTTTCTCACCGACCGACCTCCTCCATCATCCACGACTTGAGCAGGGTCGCCACGACCTCAGGGTTCTTCCTGGCCATCTTGCGGATCTGCTCCAGCGGCACATCGACCTTCGTCTTGAGCGAGTCGATCGACACATCGTCGTCCTCGTCGTCCTCGTCGCTGTAGATGTCCTTCTTCTTCTTGCGTTTCTTGACCTTGACCGGTTCGCCCGTCTCGTCCAGTTCGCCCGCCTTGGGGCGGGCAAACTCGAGCATCATCCGAGCAGTCTTACAGTCCATCATTCCCACTCCGCAGGCGAGTTCCCTGTGCTGTTACTTCCCCATCCGATACCAGCAGACGGGAGCGCAGGTATCCCTTCGCACGTGCCAGCCGCGACATCACCGTGCCGATTGGCAAGTCCATCTGTTCGGCGATGTCGCGATAACTGAAATCCTCAAAATAGTACAAGATAATCGGCGTTCGGAAA
>CAZGER010000273.1:0-3274 GCA_964524565.1 uncultured Chthonomonas sp.
GTGAGGTCTTTGCGCTCCACTTTGGCGAAAAGGCTCTGCTCGCGGAAGTGCGCGGCGACAGACTTGGCCTCTGCCGCGAACCCACGGAAGTACTCGGTGCGGTCGCTGTCGTCCACCTTCTTGAGGTAGTCGATCGCCTCCCTGCCCTCTTTGTACATGGCTTCGGTGAGGGTCTCGAAGTCCCGTTCACGGAAGCGGTCTTGCACGAACTGGACCCCCGCCAGCATCGACAGGAGCTCGTTATCGACCGTCTGGGTCGGTTTTGGGGCAAGATCCAGCGCCCGAAGGACGCCATTGCCGAGCTTGCGGAGGGTCGGCCCGTCGCACTCGTCGAGGTACGGCAGCATCGCCTCTCGCGCCGACTCAGCGAACCACTGGCCCAGGAGCGCGTCGCTGGTGTCCCCGCCTGTCCAGTCGCACCCGATCTTGGTGGCGACGACGGTGAGGTTCGCGGCTTGAGCAAAGCGACCGTTTTCTCCGGCTTCTTCGATGCTCCAGGCAAACGCGTTGCCCAGGAGGGTCACCCCGTCGTGCGAGGCCCTTGGTTTGAACGGGTCGGTGACTCTGAACTCAAAGTCGCAGACCTGGAGCGATGCCGAGGTTGCCCGCGCGACACTCTGCCTGGTGGCGGCGAGGATCTTCGCTTTGTCAGACGGCCGGAAGTTGACCACGTCCTTGGCTTGTGGGCCTTGCCGGAGGGCCGATTCTGCCGCGAGCAGGTAGCCGTCGTACGCGTTGGAACTCTGGGCAGGCTTGTAGGGGTCCTGCGTCTCGCTAAAGGTCTCCCAAGGTTGCTCTGGCGGCTTGGCGCAACCAGGGCCCAGGAGCAGACCGGCGAACAGCCAGAGTGGACCCAGCGAATTCCGTTTCACTCGCCCAATGGTACCGCTCGTGCTAACCTGATGGACACTGACCCCCATTATGAAAGGCGTTGTTCTTGCCGCAGGAAAAGGGAGCAGGCTGTACCCTGTCACGAAAGCCGTACCGAAGCCGCTCTTGCCGATCGCCAACCGTCCGACCCTGGCCTACGCCTTCGACCAGTTCCGCGATTGCGGGATCCACGAAGTCTGCGTGGTCATCGGCGACAACGAAAACCCGATGCGCGAGAGTCTGGGCGACGGCTCGGCGTTTGGGCTCGCAATCTCGTACGCCAGGCAGACCGAGCCGTTGGGGCTGGCCCACGCCGTTTCTTTCACCAAAGATTTTGTGGCGGGGGACGACTTTATGCTGTACCTGGGCGACGCCATCTACGACCAGTCGCTCGCGCCGTACGTGGGGCAGTTTTACGAGTCTGGGTGCGCGAACTTGAACCTTGTCCGGGAGGTCGAGGATCCCAGGCGGTTTGGCGTCGCGAACGTCGTGGACGGCAGGATCGTCAAGCTGGTCGAGAAGCCGGCCGTGCCGGAATCGAACCTTGCGATGGCTGGCATGTACATCTTTGGCCCTCAGATTTGGGACGTGTTGCCTTCTTTGAGCCCGAGCGCGCGGGGAGAATACGAGATCACGGACGCGATCCAGACGATGGTCGACCAGGGCCACCTTGTCGTTCCCGGGGTCTATCCGGGCCGGTGGTTCGACACCGGCACGCTGGAGTCGTTCCTTGAGGCAAGCCGGTTTTTGACAAACAGCGGGGTTTTGACGGGTGACGGGTCTGAGCTTGTCGGTGAGACGGGCTCCCACGTGGTCCTTGGCGAAGGGTCCAGAGTCCGTTGCGCCGAGTTATCAGATTCTATCGTTCTGCCAGGGGCTCGGATCTCGGTTGGTGGGAAGATCCATGGGTGCCTCTTGGGCGGGGTCGTCGAGTGTGATGGCGACCTTGTGGACACGGTCGCTTTCGGCGACTTGGTATAAAAAAATGCCCGGGACTCAGTCCCGGGCGGTCCTGTTCTAAATCGAGCTTACTCTCCGCCCGGTTCCTTGTCGGGAGTCGTCGTTCCCGAGTCGGCCGGTGCCGGTTCCGCGGCAGGGGTGCAGCCAGCGACAAACGCGCCGACCAATGCCAAGACGAGCAGAGATGTGAGTACTTTTTTCATTCTTCGTGACCTCCTCCATGCCTGGAATCGATCCAGACTGGATGGCAATATACCCTCCGAACCCCGCAAAATCGCTTGGCAAAGGGGCTTGCCTTCATCGTGAGGGACGGATTGTCGGCCCGTTTGGTTGCACTGCGTGGGCATGTGCGCTCAGCAAGTGGCCAGAGTTGGGGCAAGTCACGACTTTTCAGCCTCAATTTAGTCGTGGACAAGCCGACAATTCTCTGTGGAGAAACGTGTCCGCCGGTATGCCTGAAGAACAAGCCGAAGACCGGAACCAACCGGAGCAAGATCCCGGCACTGCCGGGGAGCAGACGAGCGCGCCAGAAGAAGTGGGTCGTCCAACCCAGAGTGAGGCTGGCTCCCTGAGCGCGGAACTGGGCCCGGCCAATGATCTTGAGGATGGAGAGCAGCTTGGGGCAGAGCCCTTGTCGGATGACGAGACCGAGGCACTCAGGGCAGGGATCGACCAGGCTTTCCGGGAGCTTGCAGAGTCTCCGGACGAGGGTGTTTCAGAAGCGGACTCATCGGAGCCCTCGATGGGCGTGAACGACGGGGCAAACCAGGCTCAAGAGCCGGAGCCGCAGGAACTTTCAGACGCAGAAATTTTGGAGCTCGTGGACCAGGCGGCCGATGCCGCCGTTCCGACCGACAGTGTCCTCCCGGAAGTGGCCGAGCCGGAAGCCGAGGCAGAGGACGATCTGGAAATCCTCTCGCAAGACGAGCTTGCCGACCTTGTGAGGAGCATGATCGCCGAGCAGGGCGAGGAGATTTACGGTGGCCCGCCAGAAACGGAGATCGCCGAGGATCCAGCGCCGTTCGTCGATGCTTCGACCGAGGCTGAGCCAGTCGCGGAAGTCGAACCTGGGGTGGAGGTGAGCGCAGCCAGCGACCCAGAGGGGGAAGAGGCGGACGGGTCGGTGATGACCGACGACGACATCGCTGCCCTGATCGCCCAGACAGAGGCTTTGAACGCTCCAGCACCTGCCAAACCCGAGGCTCCTGCCGCTGAGAAGGCGGCGGACGAGCCGGTTCCTGAAGGGATTTTGTCGGCTAGCCAGCTTTCCAGCCTCCTTGGATCCAAGGATCCCGAAGGGGAGCTTGTCCCGACCGAATCGAGTTCTCTCGACGATGCCGAGTTGGCAAAGCTCGTGGCCGACGCAGCCGAGCTCGAAGCTGGACTGACCAGTCAGCCAGTGACCGTCGCCGAGACGACAGACGCGCCAGAGGTATCGGCCGCC
>CAZGER010000274.1:0-3267 GCA_964524565.1 uncultured Chthonomonas sp.
GGATTCCTCCGGGGCCCGAGCTATTGGTCTTGGTCTAGATTAGGCCGACATTTTTTTGAGCTTTCGCCTTGCGACGATCGCTCCTGCCGCCCCGATGAGGGCGGTCATTGTGGCCGGCTCCGGAATCGGGTCTTTAGGTGTGTCGATGATGAAGGGGATGGCCGCGAGGGGGACGAGGAAGGCGGGGTTGAACCCGCTTCCTGCGATCGCTGCGATCTGCCCTGGGGACTCAGCCGGGAAGGTGAGGGCCGAGGTTTCGACCTCGACTGGCACGACCGCGGCGGTGAACTCGCTGGGCGTTCCGATCCCTGGAGCGGCTGCCATCGGTCTGACCGGGCTGGCTTTGGCATCGAGGGGTGTCGAGAGAGCGACGGGCCTGCTATCGGTGCCGCGCAGCATGGGGTTGCCGCAGGACGCCTTGAGGACGAGTGTGCCCTCTTGGTCGACCCAGACCTTGGTTCCCTTCTTGTAGAAGATGGCCCTGGCCCTGATCTCTTCCGATTCTGGGACGTTGTAGACGAGGTAGACGCCGTCTTCGGACAGTGTGTCCATTTTGAGCGTCTGGAAGTACTCGATGACTTGCTGCCGCGTCATGCCGAAATGCCGCATGAAGCGTTGCATCACGACCGGGTCTTTTTGGACCTGCGCCATGAGTTGCGCATGGTTCGACACGTTCGTGTTCAAGAAGCTGTTCGGCTCCGTCCGGGCGAACGCCAGGGACGAGAGCATGACTACCGCAGCCAAGATAGAGGTTTTGACCAATTTCATTTGTATAAACCCACTCCGCAATCGGATGACCTAACAAGGTTTGTGCCAATCGATAGAGCAAGTCGCCACCCAGTGGGGCTTCTTACGGCTGGATATTACACTCACCAGGGGGTAAGACAAGCCCGTTTCAGGTATTTGTTCCGTTGATATTCAGGGAGAGTTACCGGGTTTTGGTGCAGGCTCAGGGAGTTGGTTGCCGGCGCGACCTTCTGGCCCGTTCGATGATTTCCAAAGCATCTTTTGCGGCTGCCTGTTCCGCTTCTTTTTTGGACCTGCCGGTGCCTTCGCCCATCGGTTCGTTATCGAAGAAGACCTGGACGAGGAAGCGCCTTTCGTGGGCGAGCCCGTTCTCGTCTGAGACGAGGTATTGGGGTGTTTTGCGCCACATGGCCTGGGCGACTTCTTGGAGCCTTGACTTGTAGTCGTGTGGGCTGACGTCTCCGGTGCTGATCTTGCGGAGGTAGGGGTTGAGCTGTTCGAGGACGAACCACCTGGCTTTTTCTAGCCCTGACTCTATGTAGACGGCCCCGATGACGGCCTCGAAGATGTCGCAGAGGACAGAGGGGCGGGTGCGTCCGCCAGTGGACTCTTCGCCGGGGCCGAGTTCGAGCTCTTGGTCGAGGTCGAGGGCCTTTGCCCTTTCTGCGAGGGGGGCTTCTTGGACGACGCTGGACCTTGCCTTGCTCATCATGCCTTGGTCCCAGTCTGGGTGGTTCTCGTAGAGGAACTGTGCGACAACGAGGCTGAGGACGGCGTCGCCGTAGAACTCGAGGCGTTCGTAGCTGTCGGCGACTGAGTCTGCAGCCGCGCTTCTGTGGCGCATGGCGAGGCGAAAGAGGTCTTCGTTTTGGAGCGGGATGGCTTTGGGTATCACGCCACGTCCCCCGGGTTTCGGCTGTGTGCCGCGGGGGTGGCGGAGCCGGGCTGTTTGCTCAGCCAAGGATCTGACGTGGCGGGCACTGGGTGAAATTCTACCGGAGTATGCTTGGGGGGTGAGTCGGCGGACTGTGCTTGTTGTCGCCTTGCTCACCTGTGTCCTGGCGGCGTTCTTGGGGCATGTCGTGTTTGCGGGCACCTATCCACTGGGTATCGACCGGATCGTCCACGCGCTTTCTTTAGGGCCTGGGGACGAGAGTCCGGAGGGGATCGTGGTTTGGCGGCTGCGGTTGCCACGGGCGATCGGGGCGCTGTTGGCGGGCGGGAGCCTTGCGGCTATCGGTGCGGTTTTTCAGGCCCTGTTCAGGAACCCTTTGGCCGAGCCGTACGTGGTGGGGGTCTCTAGCGGTGCGGCGGCGACGGGTACGGCTGGTCTGCTTTTGGGTCTGACTGGTTTGGGTGTTCCGCTTGCCTCGATGGTCGGGGCGTTGGGGGTCGTCGGGCTTGTCGTTTTGGCCGGTAGGAAGGGGACTAGCCTTTCTTCCCCGCAGGTGATGGTCGGGGGGGTGGTGCTGGGTTCGATGCTGGCGGGGGTAACGAGCATCCTGGTCTTAGGTTCTGGGGGCGACACGAACAGTGTCCTGCGTTGGCTGCTGGGGAGTTTTGGCGGGATGGACTGGCAGAAGGCGGGCCTTGTACTGGTCGTGAGCGGGGGGACTTGCCTTTGGATCTACCGGTACGCGAGGGTCTTGAACCCTTGGCAGGCCTCGGCCGAGCTGCCGGGTCTGCTGGGGATAGACACTGGGAGGGTCGAGCGGCACGTTTTGGTGGCGAGCGCGCTGGCGGTCGGGGTGTTGGTGGGATCGGTGGGGATCATTGGATTTGTCGGGTTGGTCGCTCCGCACCTGGCCCGGCTTGTCGTGGGGCCGAACCTGGTGCGTCTGGTGCCGAGCGCGGCTTGCGCGGGGGCGGTGCTGATGCTGGCTTCTGACATCGCTTCGGTGCGGGCGGTTGGTGGCATGGAGCTGCCCATCGGGGCGGTGACTGCGCTGTTGGGGGCTCCGGCGCTGTTGTGGATCATGGGCAAGCCCGCACGATCCATGTAGACACGCGTCCCGGCCGGGTGGGTGGCGGCGGGTCACAATCGGTGGAATGGACCGGGAGTTCTTACTGTACGACACGTTGTCTCGGAAGGTGAAGCCTTTGACGACGATCGAGCCTGGGCACCTGCGTTTTTATTCGTGCGGGCCGACGGTGTACTCCTATGCGCACATTGGGAACTTCCGCACGTTTTTGACGATGGACCTGATCGTGCGGGCGGCGACGCAGATCGGTTGGCGGGTGACGTACGTGAGCAACATCACGGACGTTGGGCACCTGACGCAGGACGACGTTGCCGACGCTGCGGGTGAGGACCGGATGGAGAAGGCCCTTAAGAGCAAGGAGGGGGAGGCTTTTGCGAACGTCTGGGACCTGGCGCGTTACTATTCGGACGCGTTTGAGGCGGACTGGCGTCGGCTGAACCTTCGTCCGGCTTCGGTGCGGCCGAGGGCGACAGAGCACATGCGGGAGCAGATCCGGGCTGTGCAGCAACTGATCGCGGACGGGCACGCCTATGAGACG
>CAZGER010000275.1:0-3262 GCA_964524565.1 uncultured Chthonomonas sp.
CACTGAAAATGCTTGGGTCGCCGGTTCGAGTCCGGCCTGCGGCACCACTTCTCGCCTTCTTTTAGCAACCACGCGGGCAGCGCCTGTTGTACGGTGCCGCTCGTCAGCTCTCTCCGTGGGCGGTGTTACAAGATACCGAGCGGCGGAGTGATCGTCAGCTCGTCGATCGTGCGGTCGGGTGGAAGATCGATGACCGTCACGATGGCCTCGGCGACCGACTCGGCGGTGAGCATCTTCTCGAACGGTGGGTGGGACTCACCCTTCCAAATCGGCGTGGCGGTAGCCCCAGGCAGTATGGACGTCACCCTGATGCCTTGGTTCCGGTACTCCAAGCTGATCGACCGGCCAAAACTCAGCAGTCCAGCCTTGCTCGCACAATAGGCGGCCGCGCCCGGAAAGGACTGGGTGGCTGCGATACTTGCCACCTGGACGATCTGCCCCGATCCGTGGGCCAGCATCGCCGGGATCAGCGCATGGGCCGCGGCCATCGCTCCCAGCAGGTTGACGGTGACCTGCCCCGCGTGGGTCTCAAAGTCCGACTCTGCGAACTGGCCGGGATTGAAGGTTCCGGCGTTGGAAACGAGCACCGGCTCCCCGTCCCCCAGTTGATATAGGGCATTCTCAAGGCTCCTGGCGGTGGTGGGTTCGTTAAAATCGACCGCGCAAACGAGGGTTTTCGGAGACCCTTCGGCGCTGCACTCCTTGGCGAGATCTTGGAGGCGGGCGACCGATCTGGCGGCCAAGACGAGCCTGTGCCCGCGTCTGGCGCAGAGCCGCGCCGTTTGGGCACCGATGCCGGACGAGGCTCCGGTGATGACGACACGTTTCACTGGCCTAATTATCGCTGACTTCGAACACGTTTCGGGCGGTTTCGTGCAGACGGACGCGAACGAGCGTCGCGGGGACAGCTGGTTTGAGCCGGTCAAAGATCGCCTGGGCAACGACCTCGCTGGTCGGGTTCATGCCTTGCAGCTCCGGGACGTCGCAGTTGAGGTTCTTGTGGTCGTAACGCTCCAAAACCTGGTCTTCGACCACTTTGTCGAGGGCGGAGATGTCGACGATGAACCCGGTCTGGGGGTCGGGCTGGCCCGTTACGGTGACTTCGAGCGTGTAGTTGTGTCCGTGTCCGGCAGGGTTGTTGCACTTGCCGAACAGCTCCAGGTTCTCTTCGTGCGTAGCGGACTCGAGGTGCAGCCGGTGGGAGGCGGCAAACTCGTAGGTTCGGGTGACGGTCTTTGTGGACATAGCGGTGTCTTTCTCTGCGAAAAGGGTTGGTGTCTCTTCAAGTTTGATGTGCGCCAGACGGACGCTTTTGGGGAGCCCGCCCAGGTTGTCGGCGACCCAGTCGAGGAGGTTCTCAAGGCACGGGGCGGCGGCCTGGAAGTGTGGGACCTCGTCGTTGATCGACTTTTGGTCGAGCAGGGAGACGATGCTGTGCTTGAGGACGGCGTCAATGTCCTTGATGTTGACCACCATGCCGTCGTTTGGGTTGATCGGCCCGCTCACAGAAACGCTCAGCACATAGTTGTGACCGTGGTTGAACCTGCTTGCCCACGGGCCGAACAGACGCATGTTCTCGTCGGGGGAAAGGTGGTCAAACCAGTACCTGTGCCCAGAACTGAAGCTGACAACGCGGGTGAGGACGATGTTCTGCACTATCTGTCTTGACGGTATGGCACACCAAGGGCATTGGGCGCACGGGCCCCTTTGCCCAGAAGGACCAGCACGGCGAGCGCGGCCAGGTACGGCAATGCGGTGAAGAACTGGACCGGGACCGGGCTTCTCCCCTGGAGGGCGAGTTGCAGCCACTCCAAAAACCCGATCAGGACCGATGCCGCGAGGGCCCCCCACGGTCGAAATCGGCCGAACGTGACCAGGGCGATCGCGATGAACCCTCGGCCGACGGTCATGTTCTGGTTGAATCCACCGGCGATCGAGAGCGCAAGGTGCGCCCCTGCGAGCCCCGTCATGGCCCCGACAATCGCCTGCCCGGCCAGGCGGATTTTGGAGACCCGGAACCCTGCCGATTCGACAGAGGGCGGGTAATCGCCGGTGGCGCGGGCCAGGAGCCCCCAACCTGTGCGAAAAAGGCCGAATTGGAGAGCGGCGGCAAGTACGAACAGGAGAACAACGAACGGGTCGAACATCCCGAACAAGAGGGGAACCTTGGGTGTGCCGCTGAAGGACACGCCACTCTGCACGCCTAGGTTGAAGAGCGTCGATGTGAGTCCAAGCCCTGCCAGGTTGAGCGCTGTCCCTGCGACGACCTGGTCGATCGCAAGGCAAACGGTCAGGAGCGCTTGGAGGAGGGACAGCAGGACCCCAGTGAGAATCCCTGCGAGGAACCCTGCCCAGACGGAGCCGGTTGTGACGGAGGTCTGCACGCTGACAAACGCCGCCGTGAGCATGATCCCTTCGAGCCCAATGTTGAAGACGCCGGTCCTTTGACCAATGCTTTCTCCGATGCTTGCAAAGGCCACGGGACATGAGAACTGGAGGATCCCGGCAGCGATGCTGAGGATATTGGTCATTGCGTCTCCTTGCGGCCGGCCCGCCGCTTAATGAGCTCGCTCGCGGCTATGTAGGCGGCGACGACGACACCCTGGACGAGGGGAATGACCTCGTTTCCGATGCTGCTCGTGCTGCGGAGAGTCTCGGAACCGGCGAACATCGCCCCGAACAGCACGGAGGCTGCGAGGGTGCCTTGAGGTGTCAGTCCGCCTAACAGTGCGACAGGAATGGCGAGGAACCCCCAGTTCTGGGCAAAACCGTCAGCCAGCCGTCCGGTGAGCCCTGCATAGTCGTTCGCCCCAGCGAGCCCACAAAGGGCCCCCGAGAGGGCCATCGCGGCGATCTGGGTGCGTCCGACGCGGACACCGTTCGCCCGGGCGGCGGACGGGGCGGCCCCCACGGTTCGGAGGTCGATCCCGAACTTCGTCCGGTACAGCAGAACCCAGACACCGACCCCCAGCACGAGGACAAGCGGGATCCCGAGGTGGAAGTCGACCGCAGGGTCTGGCCGCAGGAGCATCGATTCTCGTGGCAAGGTGTCGGACATCGGGACCTGGTGTTTGCTCTCCTGGAGCGGGCCACGAACAAGCCAGGCGAGTGTGTGGAGGGCGATGAAGTTGAGGAGGATCGTTGAGATGACCACTTGGACGCCCCGCTTGACCGACAGCCAAGCCGGGAGCGCGGCATAGGCGGCGCCTGTCGCTGCGCCAGCGAGCAGAAAAACGGCCGGAAGGGCCTGGTTGGGGAAGTT
>CAZGER010000276.1:0-3255 GCA_964524565.1 uncultured Chthonomonas sp.
GATCGCCTCGGCCAGCGTCTGCACCGGCTCAGGGATCCCGCCCGATGCCTCGTCGTCGGTATTGTACAAGGGTATGCCGTGCAGGGTGTACGGTTCAATCGTCGCTTCCCGGACTTGCAGGACAGCCGCATGAAGAAGGGCCGTGTTGAAGGAACCGCGCCTCAGGCTCCCAGAAACTCCAACAATCTTCTTCATGCGGCCATTGTAGCCTAGTCCTCGATTGTGCCGAACTTGCCCGACTGGAACTCGGCCATCGCATCCCGGATCTCGTCCATCGAGTTCATGACAAACGGCCCGTAGGCGACCATCGGCTCGTCGATCGGCGCCCCCGCGAGCACGAGGAGTTCGGCCGGGCCACCGGTCTCGATGGTGAGCCCTTCGCCTGATTTGTCAAACTCTGCGAACTCGGAGATTGTCACTTCCTCGCCTTCCAGTGCGATGCTGCCAGCCCGGACATAGATGCCGCCTTCCTGTCCATCGGCGATCGGCAGGACGATCCGACCGGCCGCCGTGACATTCACCAACCACATCGTCACCGGCGTGAAAGTGCTGGCCACCCCGGGCGTCCCGGTATAGTCGCCAGCAATCACGCGGACGCTGCCCTCCCCGCTAGCCAAGGGAACCTCGGGAATGTCGGCCGACATCAGCGTTTGGTAACCGGCAGGGGCCGATTTGTCCTTGGCCGGAAGGTTCACCCAAATCTGGGCCATCTCCAGCACGCCGCCGCTTTCGGTGAAGGCCCGCGAGTGCTTTTCTTCGTGCAAAATGCCCGATGCGGCGGTCATCCACTGCACGTCGCCGGGGCCGATCTTGCCGCTGTTGCCCATCGAATCGCGGTGCTCGACCTCGCCCTGGAACACGATCGTGACCGTTTCAAACCCCTTGTGCGGGTGGGTGTCCACACCCCTCGGCTTGGTCGAAGGCGGGAACTCGGCCGGCCCGGCGTAGTCCAGAAGGATGAACGGGCCAAGGGCGGTGCCCCCGCGGGGAGAAACGACCGAACGGACGGGAAAGCCGTCGCCAACCCAGTGGGGGCTCGGGCCTTTGCTGACTCTTGTGATGCTCTTCATAGCTTGATAACTATCATGATAGACTCCCGTTCGTTTGCGGATGTTGTGCGTGCGACTGTCCAATAGTTCCTTTGGCGGTTTCGCCAGTGTACTCGACCATATTGTCTGCTTCGATACCTGCCGATAAGGGCACTTCTAAAGGAGCATAATAAATTAGAAGACTTAAGTATTTCGGCGAACCTTGAGCACTTTCCCGGAGATCGGTGTTCACACACCACACATCCGCGACAAAACGGACTGGGTGCGGCTCGGACCACGGACAAGCCCCCGACGACGAGGCCCAAACAGCTACCGAAGAGCCACGGAGACCCGGTGGTATCCTCGCCGGCATGAAGGCCCTCCTCTTCGCCCTCGTCGCCGCAGCCATGGTCGCCGGGTGCCAGTCCGAAGCCCCAGCGACTGAGAATGCACCAGAGCCGGCACCCGTCACAACCGAGACGAGCGCCACGACAGAGGCCCCTGCAGCAGCCACCGAAGCGCCGACGACAGACGCCGAGGCGACTCCCGCATCGGGCGAAGCCGTCACGGTCGGGATGACGATGGCCGATGTCAAAAAGGCCAAGGGCACGCCCAAGGACACTCGTCACGAGCACGGTCCGAGCGGCTCGGAGATCGATTTCTGGGTCTATGAAGACCAAACGGTAAAGTTTCAGGACGGAAAGGTCGTCGAGTGACGCGCCGCTGAACCTGGCAGACTGTCCGTAAACGCGAGCTGTGAAGGTATTTGTCGCGATCTTGGGGCTGGTTGGCCTGCTTGGAATGCAGGTTCACACGGTCACGCCGCACCACCACCACGAACAAGCCGAAGCCCACCATTCCCATAGCGCCGCGCACCATCAGGCGCACGGTGTCCGCTCCGACGACGGTGTCCGGTGCGAACTCACCGCAGACCACCATCACCACTGGCACGGTCATCCTGAAGATGTCAGCACCAAACCGCCGCGCCCCCACAGGGTCCCGGCAGAGGTCTTTGCCGTCCTGCCGACGGTCACCGTGGTGCCGGTGCAGTTCGATTCCCCACCGACGCAGCGGGTTTCAAATCCGTGTCTTCCGTTTCAAACCGGTCCGCCAGGCACAGTCTGTAGCCGCGGGCCTCCTGTCGCCTAACGCGCAACCAGCGTCGTTCGGTCCCGTTTTCGTGGGGCCCAGGTCAACAGGAATCAAAACTTGAAGCACAAAACCCTCTTCTCAACCATCGCGTGGGTGGCCCTGGCCGCCACGTCCACAGCGCAGCCTTCGGACGTCCTCTCCCTGGTCCGACAGGCACAGGAACGCAGTAGCAAAGTCCGGGCGGCTCAAGCCTCGGTCGAGGCCCGCAAAGCAACATTGTCCGGTGTGCGCAGCCTCACCAGCCCAACTCTGGAGCTCTCTCCAGGCGTCGGGCTGACAAACGGCACGACGTTCCTCTCGCAAGAAATCGACATCTCCGGTCGGCGCAGTGCTTCGATGCGGGTTGCGTCCGCCAGCCTGGAGAGTGCTGAGATCGAGCTCGACGAGGCAAAGTCGGCCGTCACGATGGAGCTCCTCACGAGCCTCGCCAGGCTCCTTGCAGCGGGAGAAGAGGTCGAAAGCGCCAGGCTAGCGCTGGAATCTGCCAAATCCCTCCTGGCAGCCGTTGCGAAGCAGAACGAGATCGGAGAGGCTCCGACAGTCCATGTCACCAGGGCAGAGATCGACGTGTTCCGGGCCACCCAGCTCCTCGCTGTGGCCCAGGGGAGGCACGCTTCCGCAATGGCAGCGGTGGAGTCACTGGTCGGTGCGCAGGAAGGTCTGCTGGCGGTCAAGTGGCCAGAAGCGCCCCAAACGAGCCTCGCAGCCAGGTCGTTCGACATCCTCAAGGCAAGGGCGCACCAAACCCAGGCCGAAGCCCAGTCCCGACTGACCCGCGCCACGTTCGCCCCGTCGCTTTCCGCGGGCCTCGCGACCGATGCCTGGAGCCTGGACCGCAACGCCTTCCGGAGCGAGAACCTCGGGTTCCAGGTCTCCCTCCGCATGCCACTGTTCGACTCTGGACAAAAGCGGGGAGCCGTCCAAGCCTCCGACCTGGAGATCAAGGTCGCCCAGGCCAATATCGAAGAGGCCCAGAGGATCGCCGATCTCCGACTCACCGAAGCAACCAACGCCTACAAAACTGCAACCTCTGTCGCCACCACCTACGAAGGCGATGTCTTGCCCAAGGCAGAAT
>CAZGER010000277.1:0-3248 GCA_964524565.1 uncultured Chthonomonas sp.
CTGTCGCCCTTGGTGAAGGTATCGAGGATGTGGGACTGGAGGGCTGGGGGGACGAGGCTGAAGGCGACGCCGAGGGCCTGGGTGCAGGCGAGGAGGATCGCGGTTTTTTTGTACGGCGTGATGAAGTTGGCGATCCGCAGCATGGTTTTGCCGCGGTTGAGGCAGTTTGGACAGGGGCCGTCGCGGTCTGGCAGGAGCCTTCCGCACTCTTCGCACCTGGTCTTGGTCTTTTCGAGGTTGACGTTGAGTTCTTCACCGCGGGCGATCTGTTCGATGGCTCTGGCGAGTTCTCCGAACTGCTCGGCGACGGTCTGGGAATAGCTCGCGACGACGACGTCTTGTCCTTGTTTGGTGCGGACGAGGAGCCTTCCGCCACTGGTGACTGGGTCGTTCTTGGCGTTTTCGACGGACTCGATGGGGACGGAGACCAGGACGTCTCCGTTTTCGTGGAGGGTTTGGACGAGGTCGTTGGTCACGATGACGCGCCGAACCCCGTATTCTCCGGTTTCGGTCACATCGGCCGTCAGGTCGAGACTGATTGAGTCGACGGTGCGGCCAGTCGGGCTGGCGTCTTGAACGGGCACGGTCGTTGGGGGAGTAGGTCGCAGGCAGGGGCCTGAGTGACGAGACTTGGCATCTTACACCGTTGCGGGAGGGCCGGTGTCGGCGGCCCGGGACTAATCGGCGGCGGGATTGTTGGCGGTGGCGTCGAACTGGAGGTCGACGAGGGCCTTTGTGGGCGCGTTTTTGGCCCAGGCGATCTCCAGGAGGAGGTTTCGGGCCTTGACGGTGTCGCCACGGTCGCAGACGGACTTGAGTTCTTCGAGCTGTGCCTTGAGCCAGTCCCATTCTGGGTAGTTGGCGGCGACGACGCGGCTGATCTTGGGGTTTTCGCAGGGCTGGAGGTCTTCGGTCATGTAGGCGAGTTCCTCGTGCATCTTTTCGCCTGGGCGGATCCCGATGAACCTGACTTCTATGTCCTTGCCGGGTACGAGGCCGTAAAGCCTGACCATATCGTGGGCGAGGTCCACGATCCGGACGGGGTCTCCCATATCAAGGATGAGGATCTGGCCGATGCCGCGCTCTGCGCCTGCCTGGACGATGAGGCTGGCGGCTTCGGGGATGGTCATGAAGAAGCGGGTCATTTCCGGGTGGGTGATGGTGATCGGCCCACCGGCCCTGATCTGTCTTTGGAGGGTCGGCACGAGGCTGCCCCGGCTACCGAGTACGTTGCCGAACCGGACGGCGGAGAACTCGGTCTCTGAGCGTTTTGCGAGGGCGTGGACGATCATTTCGGCGACGCGCTTGGTCGCTCCCATGACGTTGCCGGGGTTGACGGCCTTGTCGGTGCTGACGAGGATGAACTTTTTGACGCCGTTTTTGATGGCCTCCTCAGCGAGGGTGAGGGTGCCGAAGACGTTGTTGACGATGGCCTCGATCGGTGCGTCCTCCATGAGGGGGACGTGCTTGTGGGCGGCGGCGTGGAAGACGATGCTGGGTTTGAACCTGGAGAAGACCCTGGCGAGGCTGGCTTTGTCGCGGATGTCGCAGACGACGGGCGAGGAAACGGTGTGGCCAGCGTGGCGGAGTTCTTGGTCGATCTCGAAGACCTCGTTTTCGGAGACTCCGAGGACGACGAGTCCGGCCGGTTCGCGGGGGACGATCTGTCTGGCGAGTTCGGACCCGATGGACCCGCCTCCTCCGGAGATGAGGACGGTCTGTCCCTGGAGGTACTCGTTTTCTAGTTTGATGTCCTCAGCGACGGACTTTCTGCGTAGGAGGTCTTCGAACTGAAGCTCCCGCATGAAGGGGAGGACGGTGCCTTTTCCGGCGACCATGGCCTCGAACGACGGGAGGGTACGGACGACGGCCTTTGTCTTGGCGCAGAGCTCGCTGATGCGGCGCATCTCTTGTCCGCTGGCGCTTGGGATGGCGACGAGGATCTCATCGATGCCGAGGCGTTTTGCGAGGGTCGGGATGGCGTCGATCTGGCCAAGGACGGGGAGTCCTTGGAGGGTGGAGCCTTGTTTTGCGAGGTCGTCATCGACGAAGCCGATGACCCTTGACCGTTGCCCTGGAACGCGCAAGAGCTCGCGGCAGACGAGGTCTCCGGCGTCTCCAGCGCCCACGATGAGGACTGTCCTTGACCCTTGCGCGCCAGCCGTCCTTGCGTATGCCCAGGGGAACTGTTTGATCTTGAGCGTCCACCTGGAGGCGATCCAGAACGCGCAGAAGAGGAGCCAGTAGACGAGGGGGGCGGCGAGGGGGTTGGGGGCGGTCTCGAGCCTTGGAGACGAGAGGGTGAGGGCGGCCAGGCCGACGGCGAGGACGAAACCGACGAAGGCGACGCCAGGGAGGTCGGCGAGGCTTGCGTACCTGGCGCTGACGCGGTACGTCCTGGCGACGGCGAGGGCCATGACTGCGAGGGCACTGAGGGGCAGGTTGGTGCTGATCCACCTGGAGGGTTCGTAGTTGAATCCGCCCGACGGGGCGAAGATCCAGGCGGTGGCGAGGGCGGTCAGGTTGACGATGAGGAGATCAAGGGCGAGTCGCCGCGAGACCACCCACCAAAAGACAGCAGGTTTTCCCAAAAACGACCGAACCATCCTCATTCCGATGCAAAACAAAGCCGAAGGCGCTGGCCTTGCGAGCTTGATCGATTATACCGTGGGGCATGGGTGACCCCGAGGCTCCGGTAACATCCTTCCATGAAGGCAGCGGCGGCCTTTGTCCTCTTGACCCTGGCGTGCCTTGGCGTGTGCCAGACCCCTACGACGAAGATCGAGGTCGGGGACGTGGTGAGCGTGACGATTTTGGGCGAGGGGGAGCCCCAGATGCTCTCTGTGATGCCAGACGGGACTGTCTCTGGGACTCCTTTTGGTGTCGTGAAGGTGGCGGGCGAATCGATGTCTTCTGCCAGCAAGCTGATCCAGCACCGTTGCCGGACGTACATCAAGGATCCGGTCGTGTTTGTGCGGATCGTGCAGCAGCGGGAGCGGAACGTGATCGTTGTGGGGTCCAAGGGTGCGGCGGCGCAGGTCCATTGGAAGCAGGGGCTGGATCTTCGTGCGGTTTCGGCTGGTGGGGACTCAGGCGAGCGTCCCGACCGGATTTTAGTGCGTCATTTTCGGGGTGGGAAGCTGCTCGGGGAGTCCAGGTTGGACCAGTTGCTTTCTGGCGCGAGCGGTTGTTACAACCCGTTGCTGGAGCCTGACGACGTTGTGACGGTCTCACCGGTCGCGACTTTG
>CAZGER010000278.1:0-3220 GCA_964524565.1 uncultured Chthonomonas sp.
TTCTCCGCGCTCAGGATGTCCCCCCCGCCTACGGAGATCTCCCACTTGTGCGACGAACCACCGGGCGGCGGCTGCGGATACGGATGTGCGCCATAGTAGGTGTCAGGCGAGCCCCCGCGCCAGAGAAATCCCGTGCTCGGATCCCCGTTACCCCAAAAGAAAGTGGTGTAGTAACCGCTCTGCTGCCGCGGATTCAGCCGCCAGATGTACGTAGCAGGATAAATCGCCAGCGGACTGGTGAACTCGAACCGAACGGTGCCCGCGGTCGCAGCACTGCCCAGGAAATTGAGGCCTGCTACGGAGGCGCCGAGGCCTGCGCCCCTCGCGCCACCGCTCGCGGCCGAGCCAGCGCTGGAGGAGTCGTCACCACCACCTCCTCCGCCGCCGCCGCCGCTCACAGTAAGCGCCGCGAACAGCCATGCGAGTAGAGCGGCGCGCGCGCCGCTGATGCGATCCAGGACCATGAGTGCGCCGCCCCCCGCAGAAAGGAACCGAAGACTATAGAAGAATCACACGCGGCCCGCCTTCGATACGCTCAGTGACCTCCAATGCGTCCCTGGGAGCGAACGAAAGCCGCTGGTGTGCTGCGCGGGCCCCGCGAACGATGGACCCGCACCTCGCGCGGGTGGTGGAACGCCCCGACGTTGTTTTTTCCCCCGACATCGATCCCGACCTTGCCTCCAACGGAAGAGTCGACCATCGCTAGTAGGCTGGTAGGAACCTGGACAAGGTCGATTCCCCGCATATACGAGGCGGCGACGTACCCGCCAAGGTCGCCTACCACGCCCCCGCCGAAGGCAAAGACCCTTCCCTGCCGGCTGATCCCTGCACCTGTCATCGCTTCGATCACTGTGCGGAACACTTCCAGGCTCTTGGAACGCTCGCCAGCTGGCACGACCTTGACGCTCGAGCCTGACGGCACCAACCGCGAGTGCGCTGCCCAGACGTTTTCATCCGTCAGGACAAAATCGGCTGGGGTCACGTCCGGAAGAGCTGCGCTGGGAGGCACGAAAGCGACCGGATACGCCTGTTCGGGAGTTCCTGGCACGGAGACTGAGATCATAGGCCGAGGACCTCGCGGATGCGCCCGACGACTTCTTGGATCGGCTCATCTTGGACGGTCACGACAAAATCGGCCATCTCGTACCTGGCACGCCTTGCCTCGACAATGTCTGTCAGCCTTTGTTTCCAGTTCTCGACTTGCAGCAGGGGACGTTTACGGTTCGACCTTTCGAGCCTTTCGGCCAGAGACTCTGCCGACACCGAAAGGTACACAGAGACGCCCAGCCTCCGGATCTCGGCCCAGTTCTCATCTTTAAGGACGATCCCGCCGCCGGTCGCCAGGACCCCGTCTTGGTCCTGCATTCCTTTCAGGATGCTTGTCTCGTGGTGGCGGAAAGCCTCTTCACCGAACAGGTCGAACATCTGGGTGATCCGCCGGCCGATCTTGTGCTCGATCATCGCGTCAGTGTCGTAGAACGGCACGTCGATGCTTTCGGCAAGGGCACGGCCCACCGTACTCTTGCCGCTACCCATCATTCCGACCAAGACGACGTAAGGCATTTCCAAAAAGAGAACTGGACAGCGACAGGGATTCTGTCGCTGTCCAGTATGTCGCTTCTTGATCCAGAACCTACGGAATACCGAGGCCGCTCTGGTTCTCGTCGATGATCTTGGCCGTCACGAAGATGATCAGTTCCGAGGTGGACTGGTTGCTTCGTCGCGTCCTGAACAACTGGCCGATGATCGGCAAGTCGGAAAGGAGCGGGATCCTGCTCTGCGTGAACGTGTCGTTCTTAGCGGTCAAGCCACCGAGAGCGATCGTCTCGCCGTCCCGGACCCTGATCGCGACCGTGATGGACTGCGTCACGAAGTTGGGAACCTGGGTTCCGTCCGGTCCAGTCTGGAAGCCAGTGATGTTGCTGACCTGCGGGCTGAGGACCATCGTGATCGTGTTGTCACCGTTGATCCTGGGTCGAACCGAGAGGCTCGTCTGGATCTGGATCGGGATCGGTGTCGTCGTGGTGACGATACCGGCCGCGGTAGCGACCGACTGCGTCAAGAAGAAGTAGGTCGTTGTCGCGGCGTTCAGGACAGCCGATTGGTTGTTGAACGTGCGCACCAGCGGAGCCGTCACGACCCTTCCCCAGCCATCGCTGAGCAGTGCCCTGAGCCTCGTGGCAACGTTGCCCGTTGCGTAGTTGAGGAAGATCGGGTCAGAGCTCTGCGCGAACGAACCAGGTCGGACACCGGCGAAGGTGCCGCCCCTCTCGTAGTACCAGTCGATACCGAGGGACTTGTCGAGCGTGTTCGTCGTCGTGATGTACTCAAGCTTGACAATCAGCTGCTTGGGAGCGACATCGAGCTGGTCGAGCACTGCCAAGAGTTGGTTGTAAGCCTCGGGTGTACCGCGGAAGATGAGGGTGTTGTTGGACGGGTTGTAACCCAGGCTGGTCGTGCCCTGCGGCACAAGCCCTTGGCCACCGGTGACGCCCTGGAAGCTGCCGCCTCCACCGCCGCCTGCCTGTCCACCGCCGATACCGCCACCAGCGAGACCGCCGCCTTGGCCGCCACCGCCGATACCGCCACCAGCGAGACCGCCGCCAGCGCCGCCCTGTGCGCCGCCCCGACCCTGGGGATCAGTGCCGGTCGGCAAGACGAGACCGTTGTTGGGAGAGGCCGTGAACGCGTTGGGAGCGGACACGTGGTTGAACATCGGTGCGACAACGTCTTTGATCGTTTGGATGTTCTGGGCGTTGGGATCGGACATCCTGCGCAGGTTCCACATGTCTTTGTACATGCGGTCCACGTCATAAGAATCGCCCGTCTTGATCATCTCAAGGATGTCGCGAGGATCCATCTTCTTGACCTGGAGGGTCTTGATGATTTCCTCAGACTCGCCCTTTGCGGGGGTTGCGACTTCCATCTGGGACGGCCGGTTGGCACCGTACCGGATCACGAAGACGCCGTTCTGGTCGCGCTCGGCAAACCCGCCAGCCGCCTGGCAGATGTAAACGATCGCGTCCTCCGCGGAAACGTCCTCGAGCGACAGGTTGATCTTTGCGTACTGCTGCTCAGACGGTGCGACGACAAATTTGAGCCCAGTTTGTTGCGAGAGCATCCTCGTCGCCGTCAAGAGATCGGCGTCCTTGAGATAAAGGTTGACCTTTTTCCCGAGGGCTGTCTCTTGAGCAAAGGCAGAGGTCGCCAGGCCTGCGAA
>CAZGER010000279.1:0-3191 GCA_964524565.1 uncultured Chthonomonas sp.
TCACCGGCAACGCCGCCGCGGGGAAGTCCACGGTGGCCGGGTTGGTCGCAAAGGAGCTTGGAATCAAGATCCTGGACACTGGGGCGATGTACCGGGCGTTCGCTTTGCTCGCGCTTGAGCAGGGGTTGGACCAGGGTCAGGCAGAGGAGCTTGTCGAACTCGCCGAGCGGGTCGAGGTCACCTTTGGGCCGGAGGGCGGATCGGTGCTGGCCAACGGTAGGGAAGTGGGTGACATGATCCGGACGCTTGAGGTTGGGCAGGCGGCCAGCCAGTTCTCGACCGTCTCAGGTGTGCGGCGGCGTATGGTCGCGCTCCAACAGGCAATCGTTGAGCGTGGGAGTTGGATCTTGGAGGGACGGGACGTGACGACGGTCGTCGCACCGCGCGCCGACATCAAGGTGTTTTTGACCGCGAGCATCGAGGAGCGGGCCAGACGCAGGTGGATGGAGACGCTGGAGCCCCGTCCGCGACTGCAGGAACTTGTGAAGGACGTGGTCGAGCGCGACCACAGGGACTACACGAGGTCTGACAGTCCGCTTTGTCTGGCGGAGGACGCGGTGATCATCGAGTCGTTCGGACTGACGCCTGAGCAGGTTGCCCAGAAAATCATTGATCTGACCGCGGCTTTTTGATATCGTCAATCATCAGAGGGGCTGGCCGCTCGACCTTGCGGGGGGTCATGCGTTTTGCCCCGGCGCTGGCGTCGGCGATCGCAAGGAGCCAGGCTAGCACCGCCAGGATGAGTCCGCCGAAAGCCATCGGGTTAAAGTCCTTGTCGGCGGCGGTGGAGAACATCGCCTTGAACATGCTGGTGAAGCCGCCGGGAAGCAGCACAACGATGCCGATTCCAGTCAGCCAGGCAACGAAAAAGCCGATTCCTTTGCCCCATTTGCCGGTGACTGCCTGACCGAGGCCAGGGATCATCGCTGAGAGGACGACGGCCACCCGTCCGCTGGCCATCGTGCCGGAATCGGCTGCGGCGAGAGTGAAGGGGTCGATCATGAGGTCCACCTTGAGAACCATTTCGCCGAACTTGTTCTCGATACCGATGTTTTCGGGGTCGAACTTGTGGGCGAGGGCGTACGCTTCTTTGGCCTTTCTGAACTGGTGGCGGGCCACGAAGTCGTCCCCAAGGGATTCTTGAACGACGGCGCAGTTGGGGGCGGTTTCGACCGCTTCTTGGAGGAGTTTGTCGGCGATGGCGGTCTGCCCGCGCACCTTTGCGACGTTCATCTGCCGGATCAGAGCCTCTGCCCTCTCGACCTGTTCGGGGGTCGATCGGGCGAGTTCCTTGGGCTGCTCGGCTTCGGCCTGTGCTTCGAGGGGGGTCGGTTCCGACCCTGGTTCGCGGGCATTGCCGGTTTCGTCAGGCATGGTCACTCCTTGGCCAGGTCAGGATCGACCTGCATGGACGTCCAGAAGCTCTCCAGGTCGTAGAACTGCCGTTTTTCTTCTTGCATGACATGGAGGACGACATCGCCATAGTCGAACAGGATCCAGCCCTTGTCTTCTCCGACGCTTTGCCGGTACGGCTTGATTCCATGATCGCGGAGTTTTTCCGCGACACGCTCGGCGACAGCCCTGGCGTGGGTGTCGGACGTGGCGGTGCAGACGACGAAGTAATCGGCCAGCGTCGTCTTCTTGCGGAGGTCGAGGGTCTCGATCTCCTGCGCCTTCATATCGTCGGCGAACTCGGCGATCATGGCCGCCTTGACGTCCGACGGGGCGTCCTTTAAGCTCTTTTTCTTATCCTTTGTAGAGTCCACGTTCTTGAATGATCTCCAATACTTTGCCAGGTACCCACCTGCCAACGTCCATACCTTGCGAAATTTCCTTTCTGACCCTGGTCGAGGATACGGCTGACTGCCTGGCCTCGACAAGGTCGACGGCTTCGACGACGTCTTCTGGGATGCGGCCAAGGACGTTGTCGATGTCTGTCCCTTGGCGTTCCACAACCGCGAGACGTGCTAGCCGGATCAGCTTTGGCCAGTCCCTCCACGATTCGATGCCCAGGAGCGTGTCCGCCCCCATGATGACCCAGAACTTACCGGGCATCGCGACCTGCAGCTCGGTCAAAGTGTCGACCATGAAGCTGCTGCCTCCCCGTGAGAGCTCGATATCGGAGGCGGCGAAGCCCGTTGTGCCTTCCAGGGCTGCAAGCACCATGTCGAACCTGTCTTTGGGGCTGGCTTTTGCCTGGCTGCGGAGAGGGTTCTTGCTGTTCGGGACGAACAGCACCTGGTCCAGGCCCAGTTGCTGGAGGCAGGCCGATGCGACCTCCAAATGCCCGTTGTGCACCGGGTCAAAGCTTCCTCCGAACACTCCCGTCTTCATTACCACTCCGTGTAGGTGAACTCGGCGTCACCGACGACGACCGTGTCCCCTTCCTCTGTCCCCAATTCGATGAGACGGTCGATGACGCCAATCCGGCGTAGCCGCCTGTACATGTACATCACACCGTCGAAGTTGTCGAGGTTTGTCATGGCGACGAGCTTTTCGACCCTGACGCCAGAGACGACATAGTCGTCGCCGACTTTGTCTACCGACCAGTCGTTGTCGGTGGTGTTGGTGAAGTCCGCCTTGAGCACGGGGATCGCTTCGAGTTTGACCTCAGCCTTTTCGACCAGGTCGAGGAGGGCGAAGCAGAGGGGCTCCAGTCCCTGGCTCGTTGCGGCCGAGCAGACATAAAGTGGGAATCCTGTGTTTTTGAACCTGGCGGCGACCTCTTGGACCGCATCGGCGGGTGCCAGGTCGGACTTGTTCAGGGCCACGATCCGGGGGAGGCGGTAGAGGTCCTCGTCGTACTTGGATAGCTCGGTCTCCACGGTCTGGAAGTTCTCGAGCGGGTCCGTGCCGTCGATGGGGAACGCGTCCACCACGTGCAGCAGGGCCTTGTTACGCTGGGCATGCCGCAGAAATTGGTGTCCGAGGCCGACGCCCTCGCTCGCCCCTTCGATCATTCCTGGCAGGTCGGCCATGACAAAGGTCTTGCCCCCCACGCTGACCACTCCCAGGTTGGGTGAAAGAGTGGTGAAGGGGTAGGCGCCCACTTTGGGCTTGGCGGCTGAGACCGCTCAGCTTCGGCCGCGGGCGTTGGCCGAGCCGGCGGCGGTGCCGCGCTTGGCGTCGAGCAGCGCCTGCCGCAGCTTGTCGAACTCGATCCGCAGCCGGGCGACCTCGGCCTTGCCGCG
>CAZGER010000280.1:0-3181 GCA_964524565.1 uncultured Chthonomonas sp.
CTGCCTCTGCGACCTTGAACGCGGCCCTGATAGCGACCTCTGTCTTGCCGAAGCCGACGTCGCCGCAGACGAGTCGGTCCATTGGGTAGTCGGTCTGGAGGTCTGTCTTGACGTCTTCGATGGCTTGGAGCTGGCTGGGTGTCTCGACCCAGGGGAATGTGGCCTCCATTTCTGCCTGGAAGCCGGTGTCTGGCCCGTATGAGTCCCTTGTGACACGTTTGCGCTCGGCGTAGAGGGTGATGAGTTCGCGGGCGAACTCGCGGGCGTCCTCCCGGGCCTTGGCGACGGTCTTTTTCCAGTCGGTGCCGGTGAGGCGGTGGATCTTTGGGGGATCGTCGCCGGGGGCGACGTACTTTTGGATCCTGTCGAGTTGGTCGGCGGGGACGAAGAGACGGTCGGGGGCTTTGTAGTCGATGTGGAGGAACTCTTTGACGATGCCATCGATGTTGCGCTTGACGAGCCCTTGGTAGGTTCCGATGCCGAAGTTGATGTGGACGACGAAGTCCCCGGGCTTGAGGTCGAGGACGGTGACGAGGGGGACACCATCGGAGAACTTGCGCTGGGCGAGACGGAGCCTTGCGACCCCGAAGATCTCTTGGTCGGTGACGATGGCGAGTCTGGCTTGCGGGACAACGAAGCCTCCGGCCGGGTTGCCGTGGACGATCCAGGGGCCGGGGGCGGTGCCTTGCTGGCCGGGCTCTGGCTGTCGGGGGAAAACATCGACCTGTGAGAGGACGGCCTTGGTGCGTTCGGGCTGATCGGTGGCGAAGGTGACGGAGAACCCGCTATCGAGCCAGTTTTGGACGGTCCGGGTGAGGTCGACCGGCCGGCCTTTGTAGGCGTCGAGGGAGTTGGCGCCCACCTGGCGCTCTTCGGCCTCCAGCCAGGACGGGACGGCGTTCATGGAGGTGAAGGCGAGGATCTCTTGCGGGCGGTCGAGGAGGGCTGGGTCGCAGACGAAATCGTTGGCGACGGACTTGAGGATCTCGCCGCGTTCGTGGCGGTGGGCGAGTGCTTCTCCGAGCTCTTCGATGGTCCGGTTGGCGGCGGCGTCGATCTCCAGGGGTTCGTCGAGGACGAGGAGGTCTTGGTCTTGAAGGTAGTCGACTGCGCAGGGGCCGTCGGCCTGGATGACCGGGCGGTAGAGGTCCAGCCGGTCGAAGAAGAGCCTTGAGCGGAGGGCCTTGATGTCTGACTTGACAATGAGTTCGAGTTTGTTGGCGGCGGTTTGGGGGAGGGTTTCGAGCTCGTGGAGGAGGGCCTGCTCGATGAGGTCCTCGATGCCGCTGTCTGGGTGGGGCAGGAGGGTCTCGCGGCCGAGGGAGAGCTGGAGGCTTGGGACTTGTCGGACCGAGCGCTGGGTCATGGGGTCGAAAACCCTGAGCGACTCTGCGATGTCGTCGAAGAGCTCGATGCGGACGGGGAGATCGGCCCCCATCGGGAATACGTCGATGATGCCTCCTCTTCGGCTGTACTGTCCGGGGACGCGGACCGGTTCGGCTGGCTCGTAGCCGAGCTTTTCGAGCCTGTCAGCCAGGTCGTAGGCGTCGGTCTTGGCGTCTTTGGCGACGGTGAGGAAGTGGTCACCGAGGTCGAGTGGGTGGAGGGTGCGCTCGAGGGCGGCATCGGGGGTCGCGATGACGACGGGTGTTCCTGGGGAGGCGAGTCGGTGGAGGGACCCGATCCTGTCCGAGAGGGCGACTGTCTCGGGGGCGGAGTCTTCGAAGAGGGCGCTGAGGCCGGACGGGAGGATGGAGACCTGGGCCGGATCGATGCCGTAGAGGGCAAGTCGCGCCTGCCACTGGAGGGCCCGTTCGTAGTTGGGCGCGACGACGAGGGTTTTGCGGGGGTTTGCGAGGTAGGCGGCGGCGAGCAGGCAGGGGCGGGCCTCGGCGGCGCAGTCCGTCCATGTGACTTTGCCGTCGAGACCTTGGAGAAGGCTCTGCAGTTCTGGGTTTGACCCCAGCGTCTGCGCCAGTTCAGCCAAGCGCATCCGGTGTTGTTATACCGGGGGTGGCGGTGTGCGGGGCGTCGTTTGGTCTTTAGGGGACGATGCCTGAGGCATCGTAGATGGTCGTGCGGCGGGTACCGATCTCGCGGACGATGCCGACGAGGTAGCCGAGCATGGCTCCTTCTGCGATGTTGTCCTCGTATCGGGTGTTGAGCGGCTTGAGCAGATAGTTGGTGCCATCGTGTTTGAGGAGTTTGATGGTGACGAGGTTCTCGTTTGAGCGGAAGAGGATGACGAGTCCGATCCTGGGGACGTCTGTGCGGTGGAAGACGCAGACGTCTCCTGGTTCGAGGAGCGGGTACATGGAGTCTGACGAGACGCGGCAGGCGAACCTTCCCCTGGTGTCCCCCATTTCTGGGGGGACGAACTCGAAGGTCTCGCTCTCGAAGGGGTCTGTCCAGTTGACCTTGTCGCTGGCGGCGACGAACCCGATGTAGGGGACTGGCACGAAGAGTTGGGAGGCAGGGACGAGGGGCGGGCCTGGTGTCGGTTCGAAGCCGATGCCGGCGAGTCTTTCGGTGACGGTGGCGTCGGGGTTGCTGGCCCCGCACTCGTAGTTGGCGTACCTGGACCTTTTGATGCCGAGGGCGTCTGCCATGGCTTGCTGGGTGAGTCCCTTGGCATCTCGGAACGCTTTGAGGTGTGCTGGATCGATTTTCGGGCTCACGGAAAGATTTTGGCACGAAGGGGTTGACAAAAAGCAAGACATGTGTCTACTATATTGCCATGACTGCCAAGAACAACTTGACAACAAATGGCAAAGAAGGGGTCTCGGTGCTTCGTGCGAGGCTGCGGGCGGAGGAGATGCTGGGACATTGGGCGGGGGTGGTGACCGACCCCGGCTGCGGGATCCGGGTGACTGGTCGCGGGGAGCGGAGCGGTTCTCGGGGGGGACAGTTCTTGCGGGCGGACTACTTGACGGTGGAGGCGGTGCTTTCGGGGACCGGCTTTGTGGGTGACCGTCTGGCGCTGGCGCGGTGCTGGGTGCGGGGCCGGGGGCCGGGTGAGGTTTCCGGTGTCCTGGCTTTGTTGCGGGATCGGCTTGTCGCGGCGGCAGGCGAGGAGGCGGGTTGGTGAGGCTGGTTTGGTCGAAGGACCTGGAAGAGCTCGTGAGGCGGGCGGCGGGGCACTGGTGCAGGTTGCTGGGGATTGCTGGGGCGGACGCGGAGG
>CAZGER010000281.1:0-3178 GCA_964524565.1 uncultured Chthonomonas sp.
CTGGGAAGAGGGTCTGTCCGTTGTGGGGGGTTTGGAACCTGACGGTGAGGCTGGCGTTTTGGAGGGTGGCCGCTCCGTTCCATTGCCACCTTCGGACGCACTTGACGGCTCCGGAATCGAGGGTGTAGGAGTCTCGGACCGCGAGGCGTCCCTGGGGGAGGTCGATGTGGCCGGAGACGATCGTGTGGGCCCCGACCTTTTGGACGGACAGGGGTTTTGCGTGGGCCCAAGCGGTCGGTCCGTTCTGTGACCATTTGGTGGAGACGCTCCAGACGCCTTCTGGCGGGGTGAGGAGGTCGCCGTTGGGGGTGTGGACGGTGAGGCGTCCGTTCGTGATGGTGACTTCTGGTTGTTGCGTCACGGGGAATCCGAAAATGGCGGCGACGATCATTTTGTAGAGGGTCTAGGGGGCGTTGGGGGTTGCGGTCTGGGCGGGTTGAGGATGTTCGGACGTGTGGCCGTTGCACTGATGACCAGGCACAGCTTCACGGAGCCATATGAGGTTGAAAGTGTACTGCAAGCCGTCCGGGCTTAACGTAGAGCCGCCCCGAGCCGAAGAGGGCCGGGGCGGTCTGACTTTCGCTTAGCGTTTGCGCCGACGCAGCGCAAGGGCTGCGAGGGCAGGGACCGCGAGGAACGTGACGGGCTCCGGGACTGCGGACTGCCTGAAGCGGATGTTGTCCATGCCCACGTTGTCGGAGTTGCCTCCGAGTCCGGTGAGGTCGAACTCGATGGAGAGTTCTTGTGCCTGCAGTGCCGGGAGGAAGACGAAGGTCTGGTGGGGGAAGGTGTTGCCGGAGAGGAACCAGTTGTCCAGTTGGTACAGGACCGTTCCGCTCCCATCCTTGACTTTGAGGGACGGGATTGTCACGCCGCTGCCCCAGTTACCGACATCGAACTGGTCGAGGAGGACTACGCCTGAGGCGGCGGTGAGAACGACCCGGTAGCCGGGCATTCCGTCGGCCTCGTACTCAAGGACCTTAGACAGGTCGCTGTACCCGGTGTCCCACCACTGGAGTTCTGCGGGGCCGCCGCCCGGCACGAACCCTTCGTACCTGACGGTGACGTTTGGTGTGACTCCGTTGGAGACGTCGTAGTGGAACGAGCCCATTGTGGCGGCAGTGACATTGTCACCGTACGCTTGGGGCATGTTGGCCCCGTTGGTGATCCCATCTATATCGAAGGTCAGCACAGTGGCCATCGCACTGCCCACTGCGCACGTCAGGACTGAAAGAGCAAGTAGCCGCATAATCCAAGCATATCAGGAATCCCGGGCGTTTTGTGGGCTCAATTGCAACCCGCGAACATCTGGCAAAAGTACTGGGGTGGATCGCTGGTCAGTGTGCCGGAACCGGGGCTGGCGGACAACTTACCGGGAGCCGAGTCCGGCGATTTCCTTTTGTACGGCCTTGAGTGAGTTTTGAAAGCCGGTTTTTGTGATGAAAGTGACCTCGTCGAAGTCGGTGAGCCACTTGTCTTCGATGCCGGAGGCTTTGAGGCTGAGGTTGATTTTTTGGGCGTTGTCGCTGAAGGCGAGGCGGTAGGCGTAGGCGATATCGCCCTGGTAGAAGGCGGCTGTCGGGGTGTCCATGCCGAAGGCCCATTCGTTGCCGAGCATCCGGGTGCGCCAGCCATCGGACCTGGCTTTGTCCTCGGTCTGTCGGGCGACGTGGTTGACGGCCTGTTCGTTTGGTTTTGCGGTGCGTCCCCTGAAGTAGACGTTGTACCCGCCGTTTGGGCCACGGTCTTTGGAGGCATCGAAGAGGAGGGTCGGCCGGGCGGCGGTGGCTGCCCCGCCCGCCTCGCCTTCCACCCATATGGTGGAAACCAGGGCCAGGGTGTCGGGGTCGATCTCGCTGACGGTGAGGCGTCCTGGCTTTTTGTCCTGGTCCTTGGTGGCGGCGACGGCGAGGGTGTTCCGGGTTTGGTTCCAGGTCGCGGCGGGCTGGACGGTGCTGGTTAGTCCGGGGATGGGGTGGAACGAGAGCGAGTCCCAGGTGGCGACGGAGACCCGGTTGGTGTCCGGTTCCCATTTGACCAAAAGGGTGGTTTTTGGGGTGGTGACGACGGTGATGCCCTCTTGTGAGGCGGGGAGGAAGCGGTAGTGGGGCGAGGCAAACCCGTTCGCTGTCTTTTGGAGGCGGACGAGCTGGTGTCCGCCTTGGACGGGGGAGACGATGAAGAGGCGGTCTTGGGTGGCGGCGACGGAGAGCTCTCCGGTCGCGGGGGCGAAGGCGTCTTGCGGGGCGGCGTTGGGGTTGACGGTCTCTTGTCCGGCGAGTAGGGCGACGTTGATCTTGGCGGGGCGTTCTGGGGTGGGGCGCCATGCCCGGTTGGTGTAGCCGTCGCCTGGTGGGAGGACGGGTGTGACGAGGGCGAGGTGGGGGCCGAAGGCGGCGAGGGACGGTGATCCGGATGCGAGTCCGTGGGTCTTGCTGGAGTCTAGGCCGCAGGAGTAGCCGTCGTTGACGTCGGCGCGGACGTGGTTTTCGCCGAAGAGCCCGTTGCGGTTCCAGTCGATATCGGCGGAAGACTCGTCGACCGGTTTGACGTTGAAGTAGTAGGGTCGTTTGGTGAGGAACTCGAGCTCGGGCGCAGGGACGGGGACTCGCTCGTTGAGGTCGGACTCTTTCATCCTCAGTTTGAGGAACTGTCCGGAGCTGTAGTGGACGGCGTTGCCGGAGCCGTTGAACTGGTAGGAGTAGTCGTAGTTCATGAGGCTGGTGTGGAAGGGCGAGCCTGTCTGTCCGCCTTGTGGCCCGTGTCCGAGTCCGAACTGGTGGCCCAGTTCGTGGACGATCGTGTGCCAGCGGTTGCTGCTGACGCACCAGTCTGGGCGGTTGGTTTGGCCCCCGCCTCCGGTTCCTGGTTCGACGACGACCCCGTGCCCGATGCCGCGCCATTGTTTGGGCATGGCTGTCTCGTAGAGGGCGCGGTAATCCGTGGCGTCCTGTTCTGGCTTGAGGTTTGGGAGGACTATGGGGATGGCGTGGACGCCCCGCGAGCCATCGGGGTTGGTGTTGGGGAGGGCGGCGTAGAAGGCGACGACGCGCTCGACGGTCGGTTTGAGGGCTTCGGGGGTTGTTTTGTCGCGGGGGACGAAGACGATGAAGACGTCTGTGCGGCCGGGTTTGCACCCGTGGGTGGCTGGCTGGACGGGTCCGAAACCGTCGGTCTC
>CAZGER010000282.1:0-3165 GCA_964524565.1 uncultured Chthonomonas sp.
ACCTTGTCGATCTCGTCCAAAAAGATGATCCCCGTCTGCTCGGCCCGGTCCAAAGCCTCCCGGTTTAACGAGGCCCGGTCAAGCCGCCGGTTCGCCTCCGTCTCCTGGAGCACCGCCATCGCCTCCGGAACCTTGCACCTGCGCCAGCCTGTGCGCGTCCGACCGCCCATCAGGTGGCCCATGTCCAAACCCATCTCCTCCATCCCCCCAGGCGTGAACACCTGCAAAAACTGGTTGCCGCCCGCCTCCTCGACCTCGACCTCGACCTCCCGCTCGTCGTGCTCCCCGTCCAAGATCTCCTGGCGGAGCCTCGCCCGCCTGGCCTCCCGCTCCTCATCGGTCTCAACATGGGCCTCAGCGCCAGACTGCGCCGCCTCGGGGCCATCCCATCCGACAGTGGGGAAGAACGAGTCCACCCTCGCCGGATGCTCGTCCAACATGTCCACCAACCGGTCCAGGGCCGCCTCCCGCGCCACCGGCTCGACCTCAGCCACCCGCTCCGCCTCCACCAGCCGCACAGAGTTGGAAACCAGGTCCCTCACCATCGATTCAACGTCCCGACCAACATAGCCGACCTCCGTGAACTTGGTCGCCTCGATCTTCACAAAGGGCGCCCTGGCCAGCTGAGCAAGCCTCCTCGCGATCTCGGTCTTCCCGACACCCGTCGGCCCGATCATCAAAATGTTCTTGGGCACCACGTCCTGCCGGTCCGCCTCCGGAAGCTGCTGCCGCCGGTACCTGTTCCGCAACGCGACCGCCACCGCCCGCTTCGCGTCGTCCTGGCCGACGATGTACTTGTCCAGTTCGGCAACGATCTGCCTCGGCGTCATGTCTTCAATCGGATGGACCATCTGTCCCCCAGTTTGACGCCAAGGGCCCGCACTCTGGACAAGGGCCTACGGAGCCAGCGAGTCAAGCACCCGGTTCACCCGGCCCGCCGCTTCCCGAGCGTCGTCTAGGCTCGTCCCCGGCCCGAACGAGAACCGCAGCCCACACCTGGCCTCTTCGTCTGAAAATCCACACGCGGTCAAAACGTGGCTCGGCTCGATACTGCCGCTGCTACACGCCGAGCCTGCGCTCGCGCTGACACCCTCGCGGTCCAGACGGATCAAAAAAATCTGCGAGTCGATCCCCTGGCTTCGGACATGGCAGTGCCAGGCCGTCCGCAAACCAGAGACCGACCGCACAAACCGCCCGTCCAACAACGATTCGAACAAGTCCCTGACAGCCGAAACACCACCGTGCCCCACCTGCGAGGACAACGCGACCCCCGCCCCGACGATCGCCGACACGCTCTCCGTCCCTGCCCTCATGTCCCTCTCCTGTCCGCCCCCCACCGTCACAGCCTCGCACGGGGTTCCTGCCTTCACGACCAACACCCCGACCCCCTTCGGACCCCCGACCTTGTGGGGGCTCACGACCACAAGGTCCGCCTGCCAAGCCGCAATGTCGCCCGGTCGCGGAACCCACTGCACTGCATCGACCAGGTGCAAAACCCCGTGAAGACGGCAAGCCGCTCCCTCCGCTTCCGTCCTCCCGACCGACCCGGTCTCGTTGTTGGCCCGCATCCCCGCAAACAGCAGCACGTCTGGCCCAAGCGCCCGCTCCAGCGCCTCCGGATCCGTCCGCGCCTCCGCGTCCACCGGCACCAGTTCGACCACGTACCCCATACGCTCCAGCCACCCGCGGCACCCGAGAACGCAAGGGTGCTCAGCCGCCGAAAACAGCACCCGACGCCGCCCCGCGTCCTTGTTCGACAGCGCACACCCAATCACCGCCAGGTTCGCCGCCTCTGTCCCGCTCCCGGTAAAAACGACCTCTCCGAACTCGCACCCCAGCGAGCCCGCCACCCTCTCCCTCGCCCCGTCGATCAACGCTCTCGCCCGCCGACCCTCCCCGTGCAACGAACTCGGGTTTCCGAACACCCCTTCGCACTCCGCCATCGCCAAGCCGACGTCGGCCCGCAAGGGCGACGTCGCCGCATGGTCCAGATAGATCCGCTTCATGGGTTCATCAGCCAGTTCGCCGCAAGAGCGGCAAAGTTCTGGCAGGCATGAAGGCTCAGCGCCGGGATCAACGAGCCCGTGTAGTACGTCACCATCGCCGCGCTCGCCCCGACCACCGCAAGGGCGGGCCACAAGATCGGCCCTTGAGGGTGGATCATCGCAAAAAGCGCCCCGCAGACCACCGCCGCGAGCAAAGGCCTCCCAAATCGACGCTTGAGGGCAGGGAACAGCACACCCCTGAACATTGTCTCCTCGATCAGCGGCGCAAGCACCACCGCCGCAAACCCGAGCATCAGCCACGTCGCCCCGCCCTTGGCCGCCTTCAGCTCTTCAACGATGCCGTGCGACGGGCTAGGCAGCCCCCGCATCATCAACGACGCCAAAAGGGTCAGCCCGATCTCCACCGGCACCATCGCCAGCCACACACCCGCCCCGATCGCCAACTTCTTGAACGGCTTGGTCGTGTCGCCAAGCAGTGTCCGCACCGGGTGCCCGTGCCCCAGCACCCTGTGCCGAACGATCAAGGGCACAAAGCTCAAGATCCCGAGCAGCGTCAGCACCTGCACGGCCACGTTCGGCAAGTGCGCCGCGTACCCCAACGCCCCAAGAACGAACCCCAGCGCCACGTAAGCCACCAGGTACAGGCCAAACTTGAGCCCCAGCGAGTCCGCCGACACCGCCGAGATCCGCTCCAGGTACCCGACAGGCCTCACCGCCTTGGTCGCCAAAGCAACGGTCAAACCAACCAACAGCACGATCCCCAGAAACACCGCCCCAACAAACGCACCGGCAAGGGCCAACACCCGAAAACTCGCCCCGATGCCCATAACCGCCGAGACCTGTGCCTCCTCGTACGGTCGGTCGTATCCGGATATCGTCCACGCCAGCCTCTCGTCGAAACTCGCCCCCTTTGGCGGCTCTTTCTCGTCCGGTTCGGCCGGGTTCAGCAGGTGCCAAGCGACCTTCTGGCTGACCGGATCCTTTGACTGGGCCAACTCGTCGATTTCTTCCTTGTAGACAGTCGAGCCGCTGTAGTCCTTCGCCAGGACGATCAGCCGCTTGGCCTCGTCCGTGTGCCTGTCCGGTCCGCCCGCCGCCAGCCGCCGCTCGACCTTGGCGATCTGCTTGGAAAAGTCTGGCACCGTGACCTCCCGCGGTC
>CAZGER010000283.1:0-3149 GCA_964524565.1 uncultured Chthonomonas sp.
CCAGCCCGGTCGTGCTGGAGACCTCCTCGGCGCAAAACAGTCCGGTCAAATGGCCAGCGTCGGCTACGACCTCTACTCACAGCTCATCGAGTCAGAGGTCCAGTTCCTCAAGACCGTCGCCGACGGCTCCGATCGACCGACCTACGACGACCCCATGACCGGACTCGAACCCCTCCCAGTGTTCGACCTCCCCGTCCACGCCCTCATCCCCCAGGAGTACATCGAAGAGCAGGGTCAACGTCTCTTCTACTACAAGTCCCTCATGGCCTCTCGAAACACCGACCAACTCACAGAGGTCGTCAAAGAGATGGAGGACAGGTACGGCCACCTCCCACCAGAGGTCAAAGCCGCCGCCGCGGTCATGTCGGTCCGGATCAAGGCGCGCGCCCACTTCGTCGAGTCCGTCGACGGCAACGGCGGACGACTCGCCCTCAAGTTCCTACCGTCTCACGAACCCCACCCCCGCCTCCCAGGAATCATCCAGGCACGCCGCCGCGAGTTCTATGTCGCCCAGGACAAGTTCATCTGGCCGTTCAGCGGAAGCCCCATCCAGGCAAGCCACGACCTCATCGACGCCATCGCTGCCGCCGAACAAGAGATCGAAGACGACCGCGTCTTCACAAAAAACTAGGTCCGCGCAGCCGCCTACGCCTTGTGGATCGCCAGACCGTGGGCGTCCTCATACGCCTCAAGCACAACCTCGCACATCGTCGGGTGGGCGTGGATGGACATGATCATCGTCTCCAAGGTCGCCTCCGCGTTCAGTGCGATCACGCCCTCGTGGATCATGTCGGTCACGTGCCCGCCGATCATGTGCATACCAAGCACCTCGCCATACTTGGCGTCGCAAACAACCTTCACAAAGCCCTCCTGGTGCCCGCTCGCCATTGCCTTGCCGTTCGCGCGGAACCCCGCCTTGCCCACCTTCACGTCGTACCCGGCGGTCTTGGCCTCGCTCTCGCTCATCCCCACCGAAGCGACCTCTGGGTTCGTGTAAACGCAGTTCGGGACAGCCTTGTAAGAAGCCTTCTCCTGCTTCCCTTCCAAAATGTTGTGGACCGCAACGATCCCCTCGTGGCTCGCAACGTGCGCCAGCTGGATCCGACCCGTCACGTCACCGATCGCATAGATGTTCGGAACGTGCGTCACCAGAGTGTCATCGACGATCTGCACACCCCGCTTGTGCATCTGCAAGCCGATCCCCTCAAGGTTCATCCCGTCCGTGTTCGCCTTGCGCCCCACCCCCAGCAGCACGACGTCCACCTCGATCACCTCCGTCTGGCCACCGGTCTTCACGTGGCACTTCCAGACCTTCCCAGACTTCTCGCACTTCTCCAGCGCCGCCCCGCACTTCACCTTGATGCCCTGCTTGCCAAGCTCTTTCCCGAGCTCCTTCCCAAGGTCCTCGTCGAACATCGGGATCAGCGTCGGCATCATCTCTACCAGCGTCACGTCGCTACCCAGGGCATTGAACACGTAGCTGAACTCGACACCCACCGCGCCACCGCCCAAAACCAGCATCCGCTTGGGGACCTCTGTGGCAGAGACGGCCTCGTCGCTGGTCCAAACACCGTTCGCCAGACCTCCCTCCAATCCCGGGACCGGAATGTGGACCACGCTGGAACCCATCGCCAGGATAAAGTTCTTCGCCCGGATCTTCCGCTTGCTGCCGTCCTTGTCGACCTCGATCGTGTGGGCGTCCACGAACCGCGCAAAGCCCTCAACGTGCTCGATCTTGTTCTTCTTAAACAGGTATCCGACTCCGCCGCGCTGGGTCTGAACGATCTTGTCCTTCCGAGCCATCATCTTCGAAAAATCGTAGGTGACCTCGCCAGAAACCTCGATCCCGAACTCGCCCGCGTGCTTCACCGCCTGGAACTTCTCCGCCGCGGCGATCATCGCCTTGCTCGGGATACAACCCCAGTTCAGACAGGTGCCCCCCAGATACTCCTTCTCCACGCAGATCGTCTTCGCCCCAAGCTGGGCAGCACGGATGGCCGCGACGTACCCGCCAGGGCCGGCCCCAATCACAACGATGTCAGCATCAAAACTCTCGGTCGGCATCGGTCTCTCTTGTTCCTCAGGTTGCGTCAGCAATGAGATCTGACCAATGATCGTCTCGATCTGCGGAGGGAGCACAACAACGGAGTCCTCCACAGACTGAGCCCGGTCCGGCCTCTTCATCCTGGTCTGACGCCTGTGCGCCACCCCCAGAGTGTACCAATCGCCGACACCCTGGCCCGGTTCTTGCGTGACTCTGGATCAAGGCAACTTCTCGCCCGACATTTGCACGATCTGATCATTCCTTTCTCATCGTCATATACAATGTTCGTCGAGGGCAAAAAAACATGGCAGGATATCTCGAAGAGAAACAAACGGGCGACGGCGACATCCTCACCTGGGAAACACCGAACAGGCAAAGGCTCTGGGGCCTCCTCGGCCTCGGTCTGCCGGGCATCTACCTGGTCCTCACCGTCTTCAAGGCCGTTCCCGTCAACCAAGGGCTGGTGGTTGCGTCCGTCGTCGTCTTCTTCGTCTCTGTCCTTGCCGCAACCTGGACGACCAAACTCACCCTCAACCTCAAAACCGGTAATTACGGGTTTGTCAAAGGGTTCCTCCCGTTCCTCTTTGGGGACCGTGGCATAGCGTCCGAGGCGTTCAACTGCGTCGTCGTCAGGGTCGGCACCATGCTCGATGCCGCCCGCCACGAAAACGACCCCGATGCCGAGTCCTTCGACCAGTACACCGTCTGCCTCGTCTGGAAGGACCCACGCCGACAGGCCATGCTCATCGACACCATGCCCATCGACATCACCCAGTCAAAAAGGGACACCGACTTCCACCAGCTCGCCGTACAGCGGGCTGCCAAGATAGCCAACCCGCTAGGGATCTCCCTCCTCGACCAGTCCGTCGCCCTCGCCGCCGTCTCGATCGAAGAGGCCGCCCCGACACAGGCACCGGTCAACTAAGCGCAATACAGCCCTTCCAAAGGGCATAATTCGGCGAAGTGCAATGAGCATGATGCTGACCGTCGCCGTGGCCTGCCTCGTCAGGCACGAGACACTCCCACCGATCAAGTTCCCACTGTCTGTCTCAAACGGCGCTGGACCGACCCAGGAAAAACCGGCCGATCAAAACCAAGAGACCGA
>CAZGER010000284.1:0-3140 GCA_964524565.1 uncultured Chthonomonas sp.
CAGAGGCAGAAAGCGCAAGTTCTGTAGCCAGATGGGTTCCAATACGTCGTTGATCGCGACGGTGTCGCCAAGGTATACCATTCGGCAGGCTAGGGGTGGGCCCGCAGACGCCTGTAACCCTGCCGGAACAGGGGTGCGTCTAAAGGGCATCCAGTTCAAGAGGAACGTATCGAAAGTGAAGAAGACTGTATTGCTTGTTTCAGTGGCAGCCGTGGCGCTCGGTGGCATCGCGATCTCGATCGCACAGAGCACCGCGCCGCAGGCCCACAGCGGTTCGGCTGAGCGCGGTTTGATCGGTGTCGCACTGTACGACACCGGCGCGAAAATCGTCGGGATGTACGGCTCCCCCGACCAGGTCCTGGCGCTTTCCATCGGTGGCGGTGGAGCGACGGGCGGTGCGGGCGGCGGAGGCGGCGCCGGTGGCGCAGGGACACAGGGCGGCCAGCGCGGCGGACCCGGTGTCGGCGGCGCACCAGAGCCCAACCTGGACAACCAGACTTTCCCCGGTGGATTGATCGGTAACCCCTTCGGAGACGGGTCCGAATGGCGACAAAACCTCCCGGCACCCATCAGCGCCGGTGGGACACAGTCCGCTGGAGACAGTGGCGGAGACTCCGGACGAGGTAGCGGGGCAGCAGCCGCGGGCGGAAGCCGGGGCGGCGGCGGTGGGGCCGTCGGTGGAGGGAGCACCCAAAAGGTCATCTTCACACGATGGGTCTACAAGCGCAACAACTCCAAGTACGCCTTCGTCCTCGACAAGTTCAACCGCGTCATCCAGATCGAAGCGGTCGGCCTGTCCAACAAGAGCGTCAAAACTAGGCGCGGTGTCTCCTTCGGCTCGTCCTTTGGCACAGTCATCAAGGCCTACAACGCACCCGACGGGTACGAGATCAGCGGCGACAACATCGTCATGCGCTACCTCGTCCGTGACCGCGTGGCCTTCAAACTCTCCAGGACCAAGGCCGACAAACCGCACGTCGTGACCGGCGTCGTGGTCGCAGCGGGCAAGACCTAAAGCACTTTTAGGTACGCTGGACCATCCAGTGGCCGATGAGTTCGACAGAGTCAAAGACGATATCCGACGTCGTACAGACATTGTCGACCTTGTCGGCCAACTTGTTTCTCTCAGGCGCAACGGCAGGAACTGGACGGGACTCTGCCCGTTCCACGACGATAAAAACCCCTCCTTCGTCGTCTCCACCGAGTACGGACACTACAGGTGCTGGTCGTGCGGGGCCAAGGGAGACGTCTTCACCTGGGTCATGGAGACCCAAAAGCTCACCTTCGGCGAGGCCCTCAAAGCCCTCGCGAAAGAAGCCGGTGTCGAGCTTCCCAAGTCCCGGGCAAAACCCGAAGCGAGCGATTCCTGGGACGCCGCCATGTCCTCGGCGCTCTCCTTCTTCCGCGACCAACTCAAAAAGACCCCCCTCGCCGCAAACTACGTCGCCGGACGAGGGATCCCAGAGGCCGCCGCCGCCAAATGGGAGCTCGGCTACGCCCCCGACGTCGGCGAGGCCCTGGCCATGCACCTGCAAAAAGCCGGGTTCACGCTCGCAGAGTGCCGAAAGCTCTTCCTCGTCGACCAAGACGCCGGTGGCGGCTACTTCTACAAGTTCCGCGGACGGCTCATGTTCCCCATCAGGGACGAACGCTCGCGCCTGGTCGCCTTTGGCGGCAGGATCATCGGAGACGGACAGCCCAAGTACATCAACAGCGGCGACACACCCCTCTTTAGCAAGAGCAGGGTCCTCTACGGACTCGACAGGGCCAAAGAAGCCGTCTCCAAGGCAAAGGTCGCCACCGTCGTCGAGGGCTACCTCGACGTCATCGCCTGCCACGAGGCAGGGGTCGAGACCGCCGTCGCCACCCTCGGCACGTCCCTCACCGACCAGCACGCCAAACTCCTCAAACGCTGGTGCGACAAGGTCGTCCTCCTCTACGACGGCGACGAAGCAGGGCAGAAAGCCGCCGACCGCGGCGCAGAGATCCTCGAAGCCGAGGGCCTGACCGTCCACATCGCCCTCATGCCGCCAGGAGACGACCCCGACACCCTCCTGCGCCGCGAAGGGCCACAGGCCGTCCAAAAGGCCGCGGCCCACGGCGTCACCCCGCTCGAGTTCCGCCTCGCCGCCACCGCCAAAAAATTCGATCCCACCGGCACCGAGTACTGGACCGAGATCGTCGAGGTCTTCGCCAAGGAGCGCTCCGAAATGGAGGCCCAGCGCCACCTCCACCGGATCGCCGCCGAGTATCCCGGCATCAAGGACAAAGACGCCGCACGCCAGGCCCTCGGCAGAACGATCTCCAAGCGTAAAAGGGAACTCTCGGCAAAAAACCGTCCCAAAGCGCAGACCGCCCAGCCCGGGCCTCCCACCAAGGCGATGGTCGTCGCACCAACCTGGACGGGCGCCGAAAAGACCGTCTTTGCTTCACTCCTGGAACCGACCCTGGCCCGCGCCGCCTGGACAGTCATCGCGGACCGGTCGGTCTTTGCCACCGACTTCGCCGACCAGGTCGCCCAGGCCCTTGCGACAGAACTGGGCGAGGCAGGGCCGACCGGCCCCGCGGCCGAATGGCTCGCCGCGATGCAGGACGGGGCCACCAAGGACAGGCTCATAGAACTCGGAATGGACGAGTTCGTCCGCCCCTCCGAACGTGGGCTCAAGATGGCCGTCGAGCTGCTCACCAAAGAACGCGATGCCCGCCAGGCCAAGATCATCGCCACAGAACTCACCGACGAGGCCCTCACAGAGTTCCTCGCCAAACTCCGCAGCGCCCGCTCCTGAACAGACGGGATAATTGCCTGATTTTTCAAGATTGACCGCTTTGGCATGCACTCAACGGTGCGCGGACCGAGTAAAACCTGGGTGTTGTATTGAGGTGGTCTGCATTGGGCTCTACAAATGTTGAGCGCGGAGCGGAGACCAATTTGGATGGTTTGCTAAAAAGCCCAAGAGGGGCACCGCAACCGCTGGGCGGCGGTTCGTACGTCGACGATTCTGTCCGGTTATGGCTCTACCATGTCGGTCGGATCGCCCTCTTAACATCCGAACAAGAGTCCGAACTCGCCAAAGAAGCATCCCACGGCGACCAACCCAGCCACGAACAACTCGTCGAGGCAAACCTTCGCCTCGTCGTCA
>CAZGER010000285.1:0-2060 GCA_964524565.1 uncultured Chthonomonas sp.
ATAAAGACTTCAAAGTCGTTTTCGTGGAACACGATGCTGTCGTGGTCGGTGTAGGTGGCCCAGATGTCCGGTTCCACCAAGTGGGCGGCGATGTAGAGGTTTTGTGCGTCCCACATGAGCTTGGCCCTGGTCTCAAGCCGGGGGGTCGGAAAGTCCGGGCCAGAGATGTCCAAGAAGGGGTCTGTCCAGGGGGCGGTCTGCCACAGGGGGTCGTCGATACGGCCGCTCAGGTCAGGTTTGCGGCTTGCGAAGGGGCAGACGTATCCTTTGGGGTGCGGGTGCACGGTTGAGGATGGCACAGGCGATCAGGCAAACGTGCCGATCGTGAACCAGGTGAACCAGACGCCACCGTAGAGGATCGTCCCGGCCAGGCAGGCGCGGGAGATGAACTGCAGGTGGGTCTTGGAGTATTTGAGCATCACAAGCCAGGCGAGGACGATTGATCCTCCTTTGACGAGGGCGAAGAGCCATTCGCTGGACTCGATGATCGGGCGCATGATGGGATTGAGCTCAACGATCCTGCCCTGCGCATGGAGGACGGCGGTGGAGACGAGATCGACCATGCCGATGAAGAGCAGCCAGAACATTGACTTGACAGGAAACATCTTCTTCCACAACCCCACACCTTGTCCGTTCATGATCATTCTTTTACTGGCCCAGCGCGGCCACGATTTCGTTCACGATCTTGTCTTGGACCGCTCGTGCTTGTGACGCAGGGGCCACATAGTGGTTCATGACGATCGAGAAGACCACCGGTTGGTCTTTGCCGACTTCGAGGACCCCGCTGAGGGCGGAGACGGAGTTGATCGTTCCGGTCTTGGCCCAGAGCCTGACTCCTTTGAGGCGGCTTCCGAGCGTGCCTTCACCGGGTTCGGGGAGGGCCTGCCGGAAAACGTCCCGGTATGGACTCAACCAGGCGTGTCGCAATATGTGTGCCAAGGCCCTGGCGGTGACCAGGTTGTGGCGGCTGAGGCCGCTGCCGTCTTGGGGGCGAAGGTCGCCTTTGGCGACACCGATCCCTTCGAAGAAGGCGACCATACGGGTTGCGGCGGTGGCGTACTGGTCGTTGCCGAGCGGGCCCTCGCTGGCGGCGGCCATCATCAGGAGGTTTTCGGCGAGGACGTTGTTGCTTGGTTCGAGGCAGTCCTTGGCGATTTTTGAGAGGGGGTCGCCGACGTGGACGTAGTCCGGTTCGCGGTCTGGCACCGTGTCGGCGGGTGAGTATGTCCCTCCGAGGGCGCGGGCGGCGCAATGTTCGGGGTCTATCTGGGCGACGAGTCCGATCTCGCCAGACGCGGGGAGCCTACCTGCGACGGCGACGGTTCGTTTCCAGGGGTCGAAGTCGATTGCTGGGTTGCCGGTGCCGCCGGTGCGCCGCAGGGTGAGGGCGGACCAGGCGGGTAGGGTCGCGACGCCCTGGGAGGAGGTCACGGGGACCTCGCACCTGTCCATCGAGAAGGCCGAAACCCTGGCTGCGTAGCGGAAGGGGAGATCGTCGAACTCCCAGCCTGGGCCAAATCCGGGTGAGTACGCCTGCCTGACCTTGATCTTGGCCCCCGGTTGGACATTGAGACGCTTGCGGATCTCGGCGACTTTGGCGGAGGTGAGGCTCGGATCGCCGTCAGAGTCCACGACGATGTCGTTGCCGACCTTCCAGAACCTGGTCGTGCCTTTGCGGTCAGGGCCGAGACGCTCGAGGGCGTAGACGGAGCTCAGGATTTTCTCGTTGCTGGCGGGCATGACCCTTGTCGAACCGAGGTTGGAGTAGAACTGCTCCCCTGTCAGGCTCTGGACGTGGACAGCGACGAGCCCTCCGCTCAGGGCTGGGTCATGGACGAGGGGGTCGAGCTTGGCCGCGAGGTCTTGCGCGAGAAAGGCGGCGGCGATGAGTGTGGTCACGATTCGTCCTCGAAGAACGGCTCTGCCATGTGGTCGGTGGCGTGGCGTTCGATATCGTCGGCCATGTACCGGGCGAACTCGGCGAGGGCAGGTTCTGGCTCGGTCAGGGCTATGGAGCGGAGCTCGCCAGCCACACGGTCGCTCTGGTCTGGCAGCCATTC